>JAXDMU010000023.1:0-4440 GCA_034665905.1 Aliidongia sp.
TAGCTAATGTCGAAATGGTCCTCAAGCGCGCTTTTATGCCGGCCGGAGACGAAAATGAATTCCTCGATGCCGGCGGCGCGCGCCTCTTCCAGCGCATATTGGATGACCGGCTTATCGACAACGGTCAGCATCTCCTTGGGCATTGATTTGGTGGCCGGCAAAAACCGTGTGCCGAGACCCGCAACCGGAAATACGGCTTTCCTGACGATCTGACGCATTCGATTTCCTCTGTCGGGGGCGTATCGCCCATTCGATCGATCGCGCCGGTTGGGCGACGATGCGACGATAACGGCCCAACGGCCGCAATGTTCCAATCGGCCTCTAGTGCCACGGACCCGCCGCCCGGAGCAAGCGCGGCCGTTCAGCCCTTCATATCGCGAAAGAAACTCGCAACGACCCGATCGACCCGCGCGTTTATCGCGTCGATCGTCGGGCCGTGGGTATTATGCAGCAGCGCCTGCATCAGAAAATCGCCCGCTGCCGTCCAGAACAGCAGCGTGGCGGTTTCTTCCGGATCGACAACTTTCAAACTGCCTTCTGCCGTCTTGGCGGCCAGCCAATGGGCGAGCGCACCTTTGCCGCCGCTGGATCTCAACCGTTCCAGGGCTGCGGCGATCTCCGGCGATCGAGGGGATTCCGCCACCATCAACCGCACGATCGCGACCTGGCGCTCAGTCAGCGCATGCGCGACCGAGCGGCGCAGCACGTCGGTCAGGACGGTTCGCGGCGGATGGCTTTCATCCTCGATCGTGACGCCAAAGACCGAGAACCGGTCGGTCAGCAAGGCGTCGAACAGCGCGCTCTTGGCGTTGAACAGTTGGTACAGCGTCTTTTTCGACATGCCGGCCTGCCGGGCGATATCGGCCATGGTCGCCGCGTGATAGCCCTTTTCCAGAAACACGCGCTCGGCGGCCTCGATCAGGTGAGTCCGCCGCTCCTCCTCCGGCATGCGGGCCTTGCGGTTCGTGACGAGCGGCGATGGAGATGCCAGGACAACGGCCATGAAAGTCTGCTCTTCCAGTTGCGATATCGCCTGACCGCGTCAACGGCCGGCAGAACTATCGGCTGCCATTCTCATAACACACTTGACCGTACAGTGGAAACCGACCAGTTTCCAATTTCGGAAACCAATCGGTTTCCATCTTTCCAAAATGGGCCCGGCCGATCCGGGACCGCGGTGCCCACGCCGAAAGTCGAAAAAATGATGTCCTTTTCGCCCCATCCGAAACACGCCTTCACCCGGCCGCTTGCCTGCGCCGCTCTCGTCGCGACCCTTCTGACGGCGTGCGACAAGAAGGACGCGCAGAAGCAGGCGGGGCCGCCGCCCAAGCCAGAGGTGGAGGTCGTGGTGGTGCATGCGCAACCCGTTTCGCTGACGACGGAACTGCCTGGGCGGACGACGCCGTTCCGCATTGCCGAAATCCGGCCGCAGGTCGGCGGCATTCTTCAAAAGCGCCTGTTCACCGAGGGCGCCGAGGTCAAGGAAGGCCAGTTGCTGTACCAACTCGACCCCGCGCCCTATCAAGCCGCGCTGGCGAGTGCCCAGGCGAGCCGTCAGCATGCCGAGGCATCGGTCGCGGGCGCTCAGGCCACGGTCGATCGCTATCGTCCGCTCGCCGCCGCCGCCGCAGTGAGCCGCCAGGATCTTGACAATGCCGTGGCGACCTTGAAGCAGAGTCAAGCCGATGTCGCCTCGGCCGAGGCCTCGATCAAGACCGCCCAGGTCAATCTTTCCTATACGAAAATCGCCTCGCCGATCTCCGGGCGGTCGGGCCGCTCGTCGGTGACCGAAGGGGCGCTGGTGACCGCCGATCAGACAGCCTCGCTCGTCACCGTGACGCAGCTCGATCCGATCTATGTCGATATCACCCAGCCGAGCGGCACGCTTCTGCGGTTGCGGCGCGAACTGGCGGCCGGGCGCATCAAGGGTGCCGGTGCCGATCAGGCCGCGGTCAAGCTCACGCTCGAAGACGGCACTAACTATGACCCGCCCGGCAAGCTGCAATTTTCCGAGGTCACGGTCGATCAGGGCACCGGCTCGGTCACGCTGCGAGCGCTCTTCCCCAACGATCAGGGAATGCTGCTGCCCGGCCTGTTCGTGCGCGCCACCCTTGAGGAAGGCATCCGGCCGGACGGTATTCTCGTCCCGCAGCAAGGCGTCACCCACAATGAACGCGGCGAGCCGACGGCGCTGGTCGTCGATCCGGACGGCAAGGCGGCCGTGCGGCTGCTGACCACCGATCGGGCGATCGGCGACAAGTGGCTGATCAGCAAAGGACTGAACGAGGGCGATCGGGTGATCGTCAAAGGTCTGCAAATGGTGCGGCCCGGTGCCGAAGTCGTCGCACAGGAAGTGTCGCTGGCACCCGATGGGCGAAGCGAACCCGTGGTGAAAGCGGCGGCGAACGCCGCCGGCGCCGCGCCAACGGCACGCTGAGGCAAGTCGATGTCCCGCTTTTTCATCGACCGGCCGGTCTTCGCCTGGGTGCTCGCGATCATCATCATGCTGGCTGGCGCCGTGTCGATCTTCCAGCTGCCGGTCGCGCAATATCCCAGCATCGCGCCACCCGCCGTGTCGATCACGGTCAATTACCCCGGCGCCTCGGCCGAGACGGTGCAGAGCACCGTGGTCCAGGTGATCGAACAGCAATTGAGCGGGCTTGATCACCTGCTCTATTTCTCGTCGGAGAGCGACAAGGACGGTTCGATCCAGATCACGCTGTTTTTCGATCAGGGGACCAATCCGGACATCGCGCAGGTCCAGGTCCAGAACAAGCTGCAACTGGCCGTACCGCGCCTGCCCACGATCGTTCAGCAGCAGGGCGTCACCGTCGCGAAAGCCACCCGGAATTTCCTGCTGGTGATCGGCTTCGTCTCGACCGACGACCGGCTGAGCACGACGGATCTCGGCGATTTCGCCGCATCGAGTGTGCAGGATCCGATCAGCCGTACATCCGGCGTCGGCGATTACCAGTTGTTCGGCGCGCAATATGCGATGCGGATCTGGCTCGATCCGGCCAAGCTCAACAATTTCGGGCTGACGCCGGGCGATGTCAGTGCTGCGGTCCAATCCCAGAATGTTCAGATCGCGGCCGGCGAGTTGGGCGGTCAGCCTTCGACGCCAAATCAGCAGCTCAACGCCACCATCATCGGCCCGTCCTATCTCGAAAAGCCCGAGCAGTTCGGCGCGATCCTGCTGCGGGTTCAGCCGAATGGCGCCAAGGTGCTGCTGCGCGACGTCGCAAGGGTCGAGTTCGGTGGCGAGACCTATGCGCTCTCGACCAAATATAACGGCCATCCGGCCTCGGCCCTGGCGGTCAAGCTCGCGAGCGGTGCCAATGCCCTCGACACGGTAAAGGCGGTGCGCGCCACCATGGAACGGCTTCGGCCGATTTTTCCGCCCGGCGTGGACATCGTCTATCCGTACGACACGACGCCCTTTGTGATTCTGTCGCTGACCGACGTGGCGCAGACTCTGGCGATCGCCGTCGTGCTCGTCTTTCTCATCATGTATCTGTTCCTGCAAAATTTCCGGGCGACGCTGATCCCGACGATCGCGGTGCCGGTCGTGCTGATGGGTACCTGCGCGATCCTGAATCTTGCCGGCTATTCGATCAACAGCCTGACGCTCTTCGGCATGGTGCTGGCGATCGGCCTGCTGGTCGATGACGCCATCGTCGTGGTCGAGAATGTCGAACGGGTGATGCAGGAGCGCAATCTCTCGCCCAAGGAGGCGACACGGGCATCGATGGACCAGATTTCCGGGGCGCTGGTCGGCATCGCCCTGGTGCTGACCGCTGTGCTGCTGCCAATGGCCTTTATCGGCGGTTCGACCGGGGTGATCTATCGCCAATTCTCGATCACCATGGTGTCGTCGATGATCCTGTCGGTGCTGGTGGCGCTGATTTTCACGCCGGCCCTGTGCGCGACCCTGCTGCAAAAACCGGAAACCGCTCACATCGACCGGCGTGGATTGTTCGGGTGGTTCAACCGCACTTTCGAGCGCAGCAATCGCAAATATATCGGGATCGTCGGGGCCGCGGTTCGCCATCCGGCGCTGTCCCTGCTGCTGTTCGGCGGCATCATCGTCGTGATGGCCATCCTGTTCCTGCGGATTCCCACCGGTTTCCTGCCCGACGAGGATCAGGGCGTGATGTTCATCCAGGTCACCGCCCCGCCCGGCGCCACGGCGAACCGCACGCAAGCGGTGCTTGACGAAGTCGCCGATTATTTCCGCAAGGACGAAGCGGCCTCGGTCCAGGGGATCTTCACGGTCCAAGGCTTCAGCTTTGGCGGCCGTGGGCAAAATGCCGGCCTGGGCTTCATCAAGCTCAAGGATTGGAGCGAGCGGCCGGGCGAGCACAATCGCGTGCAGGCGATTGCGGCGCGCGCGATGGCGCGGTTCCATCAGATCAAGGATGCCCAGGTCTTCGCCTTCGC
>JAXDMU010000024.1:0-2893 GCA_034665905.1 Aliidongia sp.
AGCGGATCGCGGCGATCAGATGATCCTCATCCATCGCCACCGAGCCGAATCGCGCCTGCCAGAGATGGCCGGTCCATAGGTTGCGCGCGTTGATATGGGCCGTGTAACGCCGATGCAGTACGCCAAAACAGCGCCGCAGCCCGCTCTCGTCCTCGGGTGTCGCGATGACATGGATGTGATTGGGCATCAGGCAATAGGCCCAGATCTCGACCGCGGCCTTGGCCGCCGCCGCCCCCAGCAGATCCCGGTACAGACGGTAATCCGCCGCCGTGAAGAACGTCGTCTCCCGCCGGTTGCCACGTTGGGTAACGTGGTGCGGGATGCCGGGGACGACGAGGCGAGCGATGCGGGCCATGATCGAGCATCGCGCACATCAGCAGAAAAGTAAACTGTCCCCGTATTAGCCGCACATCAGCAGAAAAGTAAACTGTCCCCGTATTAGCCGATGGAATGGGCGTTTCCTTCGTCAAAGTTCCTGCGGCAGGCCGGATTTGGCGAGGTTGGCGTTGAGATAGCGCGGATCGCCGGTGACTTCCCGGCCGGCCCAGGGCGGCAGCGGCACGTCCTGTTCCGCATGGTCGAGTTCGATTTCCGCGAGAACGAGCCCGGCCAGCGCGCCGTCGAATTCATCGACCACCCAATCGAGTCCGGCAAAGCGGACATGATGCCGGTGCTTTTCGATCAGCGGGCGGGCGCAGACGGTGTCGAGCATCTCATCGGCGTCGTCGGGCGGAATCGCGTATTCATATTCCCCCCTGACCAATCCCGTCCCGCTCTTTACCGTGATGAAGCCCGAAGCGCCGGCACGCCGGATTCGCACGGAGACCGTGGGACCGGTGAAGATGTACCCCTGGCGGATTCGAACCACCGTGGCACCGCCCCGCCAGCCCTCGTCACGGACCAGAAATTTTCGTTCGATTTCGACAGGCATGGCTTTCTCCGCGCCGGGGAATCACAGTCTAAAGCGGAACCGCGCCGATTCATCGACATTTTACCAATGCCGCCGGGCCGGCGAAGGTTGCGCGGCAATCGGGCTTCCTGTAGCGTCCGGCGCTCCCGCACACCGCAACCGGACAGGCCATGCAACTCGGGAGCACCGGCACCTTGTGGGTGCAAGCCTGCGTCGCTCGTGTCAAGGACAGTCCACGCCTGCGGCGGGGTCTGTGGTTGTGCTTCGCGGCTCTCGTCCTCTCAGGGCTGCGGCGTCGGCGCGATCTCTGGTGGCATCCCTGGCGCGAGTGGCTGCGGTGGAGCTGGGCCTCGATCGACCGCCCGCGCGGCGGACCGGGCTGGCTCGATCGCCGGATTCTCGCGCGGGCCGCCCGTCGGCTGGACCATGCGACGGGTGAGGATCGGCTGCTTCTGCTGCAATTGATCATGCAGCATGGCCATGGGTGCGACGGTTTTTGGCGTCCGGATTTCGCCGATCCCGTGGTGCGCGGCAACCGCGAAGTCCTGCATTATATCTTCACATTTCCGATCTTCATCGACAGTGTGGCCCGCCAAAACCGGATCATCGGCTTCATTGAGCGCCTCTACGCCGACCTCGACCGCTTGCACGCGGTCCCGCTGGCGTCGGCACTGCGCGCCGACATCGCCGGGCTTGTCGCCCAGCATTATTCCTTCATGCCCGCGCTGTTTTCCGATGTGACGCTGCGCCCGTTCGCGCGTGCCGCCGGGCGGTGGCTCGAAACCCATTTGCGGCTCTCAGGCCACACTCTGGAGCATGAATTTCCCCCGCGCATCGCCGGGGCGCGGCTGCGGGTCGGGGTGTTGGTGCAGGATATCGAGCCGCGCAACGAAAGCTTTCTCGCCGTCCCGTTTGGCCTCGGTCTCGACCGCGACCGCTTCGAAACGGTGCTGGTGACCGGCCGCGCGCCCAGTGGCTGCACCTTCGGCGCGCTGGTCGAACGGGCCTTCGAGCGGATCGAAATCATTCCGACCGAGCATCTGGCGGAACGGGTTGCCGCGGTGCGCGCGCTCGATCTCGATTTTTTGATCCTGGCCAATACGATCACGGCGCAGACCTCAGAATTGCAGCGGCTTTACGCGCATCGGCTGGCGCGCCGGCAGATCATGCCGGTGGCGATCAGCCCGAATACGACCGGGTTGGCGGCCACCGATTTCGTGTTGACCTCGACCAATACGGAACCCGCGGGCGAGGCCGAGCGGCATTACACCGAGGCCGTGCGATGGCTCGACGGCACCTTCAATTGCTTCGCCTTCGGCCCGCGCGATCCGCGCCTCGCGTCGGCGGATGCGCTCGCGGAAGGGGCGGCACCCCGCCGACCCGTGGTGTTCGCCTCGGGCGGGGTCATTCACAAGCTCGGCCCGGCCTTGCGCCAGAGCTTAATCCGCATCCTGCGTCGCGTGCCGGACAGCGAGCTTGTGCTCTATCCGTTCAATCCGAACTGGATGCTGCATCCCAAGGTGCTGGGGCTGCGTCAGGCGCTGCTCGACGAATTCGCCGCGGCCGGCATCGCACGCGATCGGGTGCGGATTCTGCCGGCCATGACGCCGCCGCAGATTTTGAGCATGATGCGGCAGGTCACAGTCTATCTCGATACGTTTCCATTTTCCGGCGGCGCCTCGGTGATGGAGCCGATCTTCGCCGCCTGCCCGATCGTGACATTGCGCGGCCGGACGCAGCGCGGCTTGCTGGGGGCCGGCATGATGCGGGCGCTCGGTCTCGACGAGCTGGTCGCCGACGATGTCGCCGCCTACGAGGCCAAGGCCGTCGCGATCGCCTGCTCACCGGAGCGACGGGCGGCGCTGGCCGGGCGGCTGGAAGCGGCTGGGCGGGAAGCGCCCTTTCTCGACCCGATCCGCTTTGGCCGGCAGGTGGGTGCCGCGCTGGAGCGCTTGGCCGGCGGCGAAGCGGCCCATGCCGAGC
>JAXDMU010000025.1:0-3510 GCA_034665905.1 Aliidongia sp.
ATCGGCGAGGTGATCCGGGCGCGCCATCGCGGCAAGGCGGTCGGAACGGTCCAGAGTGCCTGGGCCTGGGGCTGGGCCGCCGCGGCTTTGCTCGCCACTTTGGTGCTCCAGTACCTGCCGGCCGACTATGCCTGGCGCGTGATGTTCCTGCTCGGCATTCTGCCGGCCTTCGCTGTGTTCTTCATCCGCCGTTTCGTGCCCGAGCCGGCGATCTTCGTCGAAAGCCGCGCGCGGGCGGCACACGGCGAGGGCCGGAGCGTGCTGGCGATTTTCGGCCCGGATCTGCTGTCGATCACCTTGCGCGGCTCGCTGCTGGCGCTTGGCGCGCAGGGCGGCTATTACGCCGTCACGACGTGGCTGCCGACCTTCCTGCGTACCGAGCGCCATTTGACCGTGTTCAGTTCGGGCGGCTATCTCGCGGTCATCATCGTCGGCTCGTTCCTGGGCTATGTGACCAGCGCCTATCTGGCCGATCTGCTCGGCCGTCGCCGGAATTTCTTCCTGTTTTCGATCGGTTCGCTGCTCATCGCGATCGGCTACACCCAGTTTCAGATTTCCGACGGGCTGATGCTCGTGCTGGGCTTTCCGCTCGGCTTTTTCGCCTCGGGCATTTTCAGCGGCATGGGGCCGCTTTTCACCGAATTGTTCCCGACCTCGGTGCGCGCGACCGGCCAGGGTTTTTGCTACAATGTCGGCCGCGGCATCGCAGCACTCTTTCCGTTGCTGGTCGGGCGGCTTTCGGAGGAAATTCCGCTGGGACAGGCGATCGGCATCTTCGCCGGCGGCGCCTATGCGCTGGTCATTCTGGCAGCATTGATGCTGCCGGAGACGCGGGGCCGCGAGTTGGCGGCGAATTGAGCAGGCGGCCAGGCGACAGCACCGCCTCGCTCAGCCCGCGCGCGGCCAGATCCGCCGGCACCGCTTCGCCCCGGCACAGGCTGGCCGCCAACCGCGCCAGCGCCGGGGCGGTCTGGATGCCGTAGCCGCCCTGGCCGGCGAGCCAGAACAGCCCCTCAATCCCGGTATCCCAACCGACGACCGGCGACCGGTCGGCGACGAAGCTGCGCAGCCCGGCCCAGGACCGAAAAATCCGGCGCACCGGCAGATCGGCCGCGCGCTGAAGCCGGTCGATGGCGAGGGCGATATCGAGTTCCTCCGGCTGCGCGTCGCACGGCGGCGAGGGCGTTTCGTCGGCCGGCGAGACCAGCAGCCGGCCGGCATCGGGCTTGAAATAGAATTCCTCGTCGGCATCGAGCACCATCGGCCATCCGCCACTGTCAGAGCCCGGTGGCGGATCGATCAGCAAAGCGGTGCGGCGCAGCGGCGTGAGGCCGATCGGGGTGGCCCCGGCCATGCGGCCGATTTCGCCGGCCCAGGCGCCGGCCGCATTCACCAGGATGCGCGCCTGAACGGTCCCGGCCTCGGTCGTGAGGTGCCACCGGCCGGCGCGCCGCTCGATCGCCGTCACGCGCGCATCGGTTACGAGCCGCGCACCCTGTGCCTTGGCGCCGCGCAGAAAACCCTGATGCAGTGCATGAACATCGATATCCATCGCCGCGGCGTCATAGCCCGCTGCCGCGACGGCGTCGGGCCGCAGCACGGGCACGCGGCGCCTCGCTTCGGCGGCATCGATCGGGACGATCTGCGGCGCCGCGCGGAACTGCGCCTCAAGGCTCGCCTGCTGATCCGCGCGCGCGATGATCAGGCAGCCGCGCGGCATCAAGAGCGCGGTCGCGGCGAAGCCCGCGGGCGGGGTGATGAAGAAATCGCGGGCGGCGGCGGTCAGCGCGCGGATGACCGCATTTCCATAGCATTCGTTGAACAGCGCGGCCGAGCGGCCGGTGGTGTGGTAGCCCGCAAACGCCTCGGCTTCGAGCAGCAGCACGCTTGCCCCGCCGGCCAGTTCACAAGCCAGCGAGGCACCGGCGATCCCGGCGCCGATGATCGCGACATCGCCGATCATCGGCTGGCCGGTCAATCGACGATATCGATCGGCTGCATCACGGCGCCGCCGCGCCGTGCCTGATCGAATTGATCGAGGCGATGCAGCATCGGCGTCAGCGCCGACAAATGCTGCAACAGATCCAGGGTCTGGCTGCCCTGCTCGGGGATGTTATCCAGCCCGGCGATCAGCTTGTCGAAGGGTGATTTGGGCCGCGGGAAGGTGCGCAGGATCACCGGCTGATCGACCGGTAATTGGGCCGCTTCCTTGGCCTGCTTCACCGCCTCGTCGAAGCCGCCCAGCACATCGACCAGCCCGCGTTCCTGGGCCTGCTGCCCGGTCCAGACCCGGCCGCGCGCCAGTGCTTCGGCCTTGACCGGATCGAGATGCCTTCCCTCGGCAACGCGCGCGACGAAGGTGCGGTAGAAATCGTCGAGCATGTCGTTGAAATGCTGCTTCTGTTCCGGGGTGAATGCGGTCTGGTCGCTTTCGATCCCGGCATCATGGCCGAATGACAGCGTATCGACCGTGACGCCCAGCTTGTCGTAGAGGCCGGAGACAACAAATTTCCCGGCGAAGACGCCGATCGAGCCGGTCAGTGTCGCCGGATCGGCGACGATCTTGTCCGCCCCGGCCGCGATGTAATAGCCGCCCGAGGCCGCCAGATTGCCCATGCTGACGATGACCGGCTTGTGCGCCTCCTCAGCCCGCTTGACCGCGCGCCAGATCGATTCCGACGCGGTGCCGGAGCCGCCCGGGCTGTCGATGCGCAGCACGATCGCCTTGACCTTCGGGTCTTTCGCTGCCTCGTTCAGCGCGCGCACCATAGTGTCGGCCCCGACCTTGCCGGAATTGCCGAACGGGTTGTCGTCGCTGGTGCCGCCGGCGATCTCGCCGACCGCGCGGATCAAGGCGACGACCTGGGTGCCGGTCTCCTTGCTCTGCGACGCGGTGACATAGTTGGCGACATCCATCATCGCGGCCCCTGCCCCGGCCTGGTCGCGCGCGGCGGTTTCGATTTCGTCGCGATAGCCGATCTTGTCGATCAGATGCTTGTCGAGGGCGGCCTGATTGGTATAGGGGCCGCCATCAATCAATTGCTTCACCGCATCGGGCGGCATGCCGCGGCCTTCGGCGATGCCCGCGGCGATCTGGTCATAGAGCGAGGCCAGCATGGTGCTCTCGGCCTCGCGGTCGGTCGCCGGCAGCTTGGTCTCGGTGAATTGCGTGGCGGCCGATTTATATTCGGCGCGGCGGGCGAACTGGGCCTCGACGCCGATCTTGTCGAGCGTGCCCTTGAAGAACGGAATCTCGGCCTGGATGCCGACCAGCGCCAGCGAGCCGGTCGGTTGCAGCCAGATCTGATCGAACGCGCTGGCGGCGTAATAGGCGCGGGTGCCGCCGCCGATCTCGCCGAAAGTCTCGCCGAAGGCATAGGCGAACTTGCCCTTGGCGCGGAACGCCTTGACCGCGTCGCGCAATTCCTGGATCTGCCCCAGGCCGAGCGTGACGCTGCCGGTGCGCGCGACCAGCCCCTTGACCCGGTCATCCGCCGCCCCGCGCCGCAG
>JAXDMU010000026.1:0-7393 GCA_034665905.1 Aliidongia sp.
AGGCGCGTCTGGCGTTGGCAACCTCCAACAGCGGTGAGATCGTACTGCGCGACCTAGAGTCTGGGAAGCGCGATAGCGCCGCGGAGGGGCTTGAATTATCCGCAGGCAACCTCAGAGTAGACGACTCGGGTACAGTTTCGTCGCCAGCCTGACCGTTTGGAAAAACTGCCCGGCCCGCGCGGTGATCCACCGCGCGGCCCCAACCGGCGCGAACTCAATGCAAAACTGTCGGCCGACCGGCCGCCTCGACGTCGTCGTCAAATTCCGGCGACTCCTCGCCGATCCGCAGCCAAGCCATCAGCTCGCCATAGCGCGGCGCGCAATGGAGCGTTTCGGTCAGGCGATCGAGCAGGATGAAGACGGTCAGCATCAGATCGCTGGTATCGGATTTCTCGGCCGCATAGACCATGCAAGTCTCGGCGGCATTGACCATGATCGTCTCGGCCGCGACGGAATCAGCGCCCGGTCGGGGCATGCTGGCGGGGATCTCGATTTCCCCGCATCGGACGTTGCGCAGATTGCGGATGATCAACCGATCGCGGATGGCACCGTCGAGCATCGAGACCAGGGTCTGACCTCCCACCTCGTCCACGACCCAGCGCACGCGCCGCAGTGCGGCCAGCAACCCATGGGCGACGTCGCCGATCGAGGCGTGGTTGTGGGCAATCGTTAAACTATGGTCGATCGTTGGTTCGATCAGGCTGTTCATGGCAGATGCGCCCTCGTTGGTCGGTCTTGCGCGGCCGAAACGACTCCCGGCTTGGCTCGTCGAGACCAGCGCAACTTCCGCGCCGGAAGGTGCGCGCGGGCAAGGTATTGAAATCGCTTGATGTGGCCGGTATTGTGGCGAGCTTTCCGGGCCACGTTGCGACGGCCTTTGCCGCGATCGGCAATTTATGCCCGGCAGTGCGTGCCCGAACCGATGCGGTCGGAGATTGCCGACCGGCCGCATCGTGCCTATTTGACCTGTGTCCAATCAGAAAGGCTCAATCTTGATGAGACTCGCCCCGTTGTTCGTCCCGGCACTTCTACTGGCCGCCGCGCCCTCGCTCGCGGCATTTCCGCTGGAAAGCCAGAGCGGCGCGCCGAGCGTGGCGCCGATCCTGCGGGAGGTCACGCCGGGGGTGGTGAACATCGCCGTGCACGGCCGGGTTCAGGTCAACAACCCCTTGCTCGCCGATCCGTTCTTCCGCCGCTTCTTCAATCTGCCGAACGGCCCGGTCATGCGGGAAACCCAAGCATCCGGCTCGGGCGTCATCGTCGATGCCCAGAACGGCTATGTACTGACCAACAATCATGTGATCGAGAATGCCGATCTGATCGAGGTCACACTACGCGACAAGCGCCGGCTCAAGGCCAAGCTGGTCGGCACCGACAAGGCGACCGATATCGCGGTCCTGAAAATTCCGGCGGAAAATCTGGTGGCGGTGCCGTTCGGCGACAGCGACAAATCGGAAGTCGGCGATTTCGTGCTCGCGATCGGCAATCCGTTCGGCCTCGGCCAGACCGTGACCTCGGGCATCGTCAGCGCCGTCGGCCGGTCGGGTCTGGGCATCGAGGGCTATGAGGATTTCATCCAGACCGACGCGCCGATCAATCCGGGCAATTCCGGCGGCGCGCTGGTCGATCTAAAGGGCCGGCTGATCGGCATCAATACCGCGATTCTGGCACCGTCGGGCGGCAATGTCGGCGTGGGCTTTGCCGTACCGATCGACATGGCGCGCAGCGTGATGGACCAGTTGATTCGCTCCGGCCATATCGAGCGGGGGTGGATCGGCGTCGGCGGCCAGGATGTGACACCGGATCTGATGGCCGGGCTCCAGACCCATCACACCGACGGCGCTGTCATCTCGACGATCCAGCCGGGTTCTCCGGCCGACCGGGCCGGGCTTCATACCGGCGATCTGGTGCTCCAGGTCGATGGTATTGAGGTCAATAGCTGGCAGCATTTGCTGAACCGCATCGCGCTCGCCAAGGTCGGTCAGGAATTGTCGCTGACGGTCGAGCGTCAGGGCCGCATCATGACGGTGACCGTCAAGGTCGCGCCCCAGCGGAACCGCCAAGCGCGCAGCGGTTCCGGGCAGGATGACGAGCCGCGGTAAGCCGCCTTACGTCACGGCGGCACTCGGCGCAAAAGCCTGTGCCGCTCTGGTCCGACGGAGCGGCTTCAAGGCGAACACGGCCAGCAGGCCGGTCACGATATCCATGGCGATGATCAGGCCGAAGACCGGCATCCAACTACCCTGGGAATCGTGGATCATCGCCGCGACCGGGCCGCCCAGCACCGATCCGATGCCTTGCGCCATATAGAGAAAGCCGTAATTGGTCGTGGCGTGCCGGGCGCCGAAGGTATCGGTCAGGATCGAGGGAAACAGCGAGAAGATCTCACCCCAGCCGAAGAAGACGAGGCCCGACAGCGCGACATAGGCCAGTGCATTGTCGCGCATATAAAGCATGAGGGCGATTGCCACCGCTTCGCCGATGAAGGCGATGGCCATGGTATTTTCGCGCCCGATATGGTCCGAGATCCAGCCGAAGAACGGCCGGGTCAGGCCGTTGGTGATCCGGTCCACAGTCAGCGCCAGCGGCAACGCGGCAAATCCCAGAACGACGACATCGGCCACCCCGAAATCGCGGCTGAAGGCGGCGAATTGCGAAATCACCATCAGGCCACCGGTCGACATCATCGTCATCATGGCAAACAGCAGCCAGAAGATCGGCGAGCGCAACATCTGGCCAGGGCCGCCGCCGGTCCCCCGATCTTCGGGAACGGCGGCTTTCGCCAACGGCTCCCTCAGTCCGAGCGACGCCGCGACGCCGACCGCGCCCAGAATCACGCCGAACGTGACGAGCGTCTGCTGATAGCCGGCGGATTTCAACAGGTCGGAGATCGGAAAGGTCGTCAGCATCGCGCCGAAGCCATAGCCGGCCGCCGCCATGCCGCAGGCGAAGCCGCGCCGATCGGGAAACCAGCGCACCATCAGGCCGATCACGCCGACATAGACGATGCCGGTACCGATGCCGCCGAGCACGCCATAGGCCAGATAGAGCGTGACGGTATCGGTGGCCGCGGCGGCCGCGATCCAGCTCAACCCAGAGAGCGCGCAACCGGTGGTAACAAGGAGCCGAATGCCGAAGCGCTCGATCAGGAACCCCTGGAGCGGCGACAGCCAGGTTTGCAGCACGATCAGGATGGAAAAAGTGATCTGAATGGTCGGCAGATCGGCCCCGGTCGCCCCTTGCAGCGGCTTGACGAACAAGGTCCAGACATATTGCGGGCTGGAGATCGCCATCATCGCGATCACGCCGAGCAAGAGCTGAATCCAGCGCGCGCTCGATTTAGTGGTGCCTGCCATCGCATTCATCCCAATCTCCTCCCGCTGGGGATCGCTCGTCCCGCGCATTGTAGCAATCGCCATGCCACCAGATCGGTACGGCATTCGGCGAGTTTCGCTTGGAAAACGGCTGCCCGTTGCGCCCCTTGCCCCTATTTTAGGCGATGGGCGGCATTCCCGACATCGCCTCGTCCCGGAAGCGGACGACCGGGCCGGCGAGCAGGCTACACCCAGATGCATTGGCCGTTCCCCCACAACGATCGCTTCAATGGCATCGGGTGCGAGTGGCTCTGTCAAGTATCAGATTGACGATAAACCAGTTCCGGCCCCAATGATGGCGCAACTCCCGATCCGAGGCACGATCATGAATCCCGCTTTCGTCACCTATCTCTGGGTCGGCCTCGGCAGTGCGCTGGGTGGCATGGCGCGGCAATATTGCGGTGTCGCAGTCGCGCGCTATTGGGGCACGGAATTTCCGTGGGCGACGATCGGCATCAATGTGCTGGGCAGCTTTGTCATCGGCGCGTTCGCCGCCGTGACCGACAGCGAGGGCCGCTGGCCGCTGGGCGGCCTTGCCCGACAATTCGTCATGGTCGGGCTGTGCGGCGGCTACACGACCTTTTCCAGCTTCAGCCTGCAAAGCCTCAACCTGATGCGCGACGGCCTGTGGCTCGAAGCCGGGGCCAATATCGTTCTGTCGGTCGTGTTGTGCCTGACGGCGGTGGCGCTCGGGCATCTCTTGGCAGTGCAGTTCAGCTAAGGTCGGCTCCGACTTCGCGATCGAACGCGACGCTCTTGACCAGCGCGTGGACCGCAAGCCCCGGCCGGAGCCCGAGCGTTTCGGCCGAAAGTCGGGTGATGCGCGCAACCAGCAGGTTCGGCCCGAGTGTCAGGCGCAGTTCGACGGCACCGTCATCCTCCGCCATCTCGGCGATGATCGCCGGCAGTGCGTTGAGAATGCTCAGGCCCTGCGGCGCCTCCAGCGCGATCGCCACGTCGCGCGCGCGGATATGCAACCGCACTTCCTGGCCCGGCGCCAGCCGATCAGCCGGCACGCGCAGCCGGCCGCCTGGGAAACCCAGCGTGGCGAGGCCATAGGCCGGATCGATCGCCTCGACGCGGGCGGCGAGCACCGCGCCGGCTTCGGTCCGGCCGGTGCCGGCGCCGAGATCGAGCCGGCTCATGATTTCGCCGATCGGCCCGGCGGCGCGCACCCGACCCGCCTCCATCAGCACCAGCGTATCGGCCAGCCGCACCACCTCATCGAGCGCGTGGCTGACATAGACCATCGGCAGGTTCAGCCGGTCGCGCAGCAATTCCAGATACGGCAGGATTTCCGCCTTGCGCGCCGCATCGAGCGCTGCCAGCGGCTCGTCCAGCACCAGCAGATCGGGCGAGGCGAGAAGCGCCCGGCCGATCGCGACACGCTGCTTTTCGCCGCCGGACAGCCCAGCAGGCATCCGCCCGAGCAGCGTTTCGAGGCCGAGCAGCGCCACGATCTCGTCCAGCCGGTGCCGCGACGCCACTCGGCTGAACCAGGTGCTATAAAGCAGGTTGGTCCGCACGCTCAGATGTGGAAACAGCCGGCCATCCTGAAACACCGTGCCGATCCGGCGCCGATGCGGCGGCACGAAGATCCCCGCCGCGGTATCGACGAGCACACGCGATCCCAGCCTGATATGGCCGCGATCGGGGCGCAGATGGCCGGTCAGGAGCGCCGTCAGCGTGGTCTTGCCGGCGCCCGAGCGGCCGAACAGCGCCGTCACCGCCCCAGTGCTGGCGAAATCGGCGGTCAGCGCAAATCCCGGCAAGGCGAGTGTGACGTCGAGATCGAGACTCATGACGCAAGCCGCCGCCGCAGGCGCCCGGCAACCAGTTCGGCCGCGAGCACGCCCGCCAGCGAGACCGCGGCCGACAGCAGCGACAGACGCAGGATTGCCGCATCGCCGCCCGGCACCTGGAGCAAGCTGTAGATCGCAATCGGCAGGGTCTGCGTCTCGCCCGGAATATTGGAGACGAAGGTGATGGTGGCGCCGAACTCGCCCAGGCTCTTGGCAAATCCGAGCAACGCGGCGGCGAGCAAGCCGGGCAAGGCCAGCGGCAAGGTGATCGTGGCGAAGACCGCCCAGCGCGGTGCCCCCAGGCCGGACGCCGCCTGTTCGAGACCCGGATCGACCGCCTCCAGCGACAATTGGATCGCCCGCACCATCAGCGGCAGCCCCATCACCGCAGCGGCCAGCGCCGCACCGGTCCAGCGAAAGCCCAGCACGACGCCGAACCACGCTTCGAGCCACGCGCCGACCGGCCCATGCCGCCCGAACAGCAACAGTAACGCATATCCGGTCACGACCGGCGGCAGCACCAGTGGCAGATAGACCAACGCGGACAGGATCGCCCGGCCGCGAAACCGCCCGCGCGCCAGCAGCAGGGCGAGCGCCAGCGCCACCGGCATGGCGCCTGCCACCGCCCACAGCCCAACCTTGAGGCTGAGCGACAGCGCCGCCGCCTCGGCCGGCGTCAGCATGGCGACGACACGCGGACGATGCCCGCGGTTCGACGGTCATATCTTGTCGTGATGAGGTTACGTCGCATGGGGGAACTCATCCGGCCGGATCGGAACAGGATAGCAGGGGCCGGACGCAAAATAGCAGGCTCTTACGGCCCGCGGGGGTTTTCCGTCAAACTGGTGATCGCACGCGCGCGGTGGCTCCGGCAAGGCACTCGCGAGGGCGGCTCGACCCTGACCTCGCGACTCGCCAAGAACATCTTCCCGACGCTGGAGCGAACTGGTTGCGCAAAGCGCAGGAGGCGCTGCTGGCGCTCTGGCTGGAGTTGGCCGGCTTGTCTCGTACAAAACGGTGGCCCGGATCGTGGGTCCCGATCGCGGCCGATGCTCCCGCCTCGCACGGAAGAAGGGATCTGCCCGGCCACCGCTCTACCCATCACCCGCGCTGTTGACACAGCCCCCGGCGTCTGGGCGTTAATAGCAGCCACGGCTCCGAAATGGATGGATCATTGTGAAGCATTTCAATGAACTGACCGAACGCGAAGTGCTCGCCCTTGCCATCTCGCTGGAGGAGGAGGATGAGCGCATCTACGACAATTTCGTCGATGGGCTGAAAGACCAATATCCGGCGTCGGCCAACATCTTCCGCGGCATGGCCAAGGAGGAGGCCGGGCATCGCCACCGCCTGATCGAGTTCTACCGGAGCAAGTTCGGCGACCATATCCCGCTGATCCGGCGCGAGGATGTCAGCGGTTTCGTCAAGCGCAAGCCGGTCTGGCTGCTGCGCCCGCTTGGCCTCGACACGGTGCGCAATCAGGCCGAAATCATGGAGCTGGAGACCAAGCGCTACTATCGCAGCGCCGCCCAGCGCTCGACCGACGCGGCACTCCGCCAGTTGCTGAACGATCTCGCCACCGAAGAGTCGCAGCATGAAGTCCTGGCCGGGCGGTTGGCTTCCGAGCAATTGCCGTCCGATGTCCGCCACGAGGAGGATGAAGTCTCACGGCGCCTGTTCCTGCTCCAGGTCGTGCAGCCGGGGTTGGCCGGGCTGATGGACGGCTCGGTCTCGACGCTGGCACCGCTCTTCGCCGCCGCCTTCGCCACGCATCAAAGCTGGGAAACCTTGTTGGTCGGTCTCGCCGCCTCGATCGGTGCCGGCATTTCGATGGGTTTTGCCGAGGCGCTGAGCGACAATGGCTCGTTGACCGGCCGTGGCAAGCCGCTGCTGCGCGGTATCATCTGCGGGCTGATGACCACGCTCGGTGGGCTCGGTCACAGCTTGCCGTTCCTGATTTCCGACTTCAATACGGCGACCTTGATTGCCATCGCCGTGGTGTTGGTCGAGTTGGGCGTCATCGCGTGGATTCGCCACCGCTACATGGAAACACCCTGGCTGTCCGCGACCTTTCAGGTCGTGGTCGGCGGCGTGCTGGTGTTCCTGACCGGCGTGTTGATCGGCAGTTCGTAAGCGCGACCGGCGATGACGCCGCTCGTCCGGCTCGGCCGCGGGCTGCTCGATCTGGTGCTGCCGCCGCGCTGCATCCTGTGTCAG
>JAXDMU010000027.1:0-2599 GCA_034665905.1 Aliidongia sp.
GCGCGACCCTCTTCCGACCATCCATGATCGCATGGTTCCGGAATTTCGGGCGCCCGTCAATCGGCATGTCAATAATAAATCGATATTAATCAATAATATAATCAATAATCATTTTGTCGAAGGCAAAATATATTATTGTTTAAATAATAAATGAAATTATAGAATATAAAAAATATTTTATAATTACCGAACCGCCCTCGGGCCGGTCGCGCGATTCCAATCGCTATGGGTTGGGTAATTCACACACGACAAATCTATTAGGAGAAAAATCCTCTACATCATCGACAACACACACATCAATGCGCGTAAGTGGGTAGTTCATCGAAAAAAACATCCCCGCGTTCGGCAAGCCGACCGGTTTCCGGTCGAGACTTCGAACGGCGGGGATTGAGGCTCTGGTCACAATTCGAAAAATGCTGTAGCGACCGGCTTTGGTCGCCGAAACGCCTATACTGACCTGGGCGCTTTCCGTCGGCTCGTCAGCGGTACCAGCCTTTTTGCTCGTTGGTCACGATGGTATCGCCGCGATCATTGAGGCTGTTGACCATGGTGGTATCGACCCAGCTCTTTGCCTGAAAGCCACCGCCCGGTTCAGATGAACAGGCCGCACCAGCCATCGCCAGGGCCAGCGCCGCCAGCAGGCTTAGTTTTCCGCGATTGATCATGATAACGCGCCTTCCAAAAACCCATTAAGCATCGGATCGGTGTCGGATACCCGCCGACGCAGTCGCCGCGCTTGCGTCTCGGGACGCTAAACGAAATTGGGTATGCCGAGACGGCCGGTCAATAGCGGCATTTCGGCGGCACTCCTGCACGTAAGGCGGTCATTACGGGGAATATTTTCTTAAGTTGGCGAGTTGCGCGTCTCCCACGCGATCCTGACGAAGCCGCGCGAGCGCGGCAATGCCATCATCGGGAAGCCGCGCGAGCGCGGCAATGCGATTTGCACCGATCGGCTCTGGGCAGGACCACCCCGAACCGCCATACTGGCGTCCGCGTCGCTTGTTCTGAGGACCGCCATGTACCCGACCGATGACGAAGGCACCGCCCGCGCCCAGGCGCAATATGATCGCACCAACCAGCTTGTGCTCGGCATGGCCGCGACGTTCCACGACCTATGGCTCTACGCCGAAAACCGTGCCGCCGTGAAGGTCGCGGACGGCTCGACCTTCGCTGTGTCAGAAATCACCGAGGCGCGGCGCGATGCGTTCGAACAGATCTGGCTGACCTTCGCGCTGCTCGATGTCGAGCAGGGCGATGTCGGCTCGTTCGAACAGCTTTCAGGCGCTGCCGGCACGGTGGTGACCCGCAGCCGCGCCCTCGGCTCGATCACGCTGCGCTACGATCAGATCGTGGCCGTGCTGATCGACGAGGACGAGCCGTCGGAGGACCAGGATTAGCGCCGCACACCGGGGCGCTCCCGCCGCCCTGCCGGACGCCTTCGAAGCGCGCACCCTGCGCAAGATCGCGTGGCGAATCATCCCGTTCGTCATGCTGCTCTATTTCGTCGCCTTCATCGATCGGGTGAATATCGGGTTCGCTGCGCTGACGATGAACCGGGAATTGGGTTTCTCGCCGTCGGAGTTCGGCCTGGGCGCCGCGATCTTTTTCGTCGGGTATTTTCTGTTCGAGGTGCCGTCGAATCTGGTGCTGCATTGGATCGGCGCGCGAATCTGGATCGCCCGCGTCATGATTACCTGGGGCCTGGTCTCGGCTGCGATGGCCTTGGTTCAGGGAACCACCAGCTTTTACGTCCTGCGTTTTCTGCTCGGCGCAGCGGAGGCCGGATTCTTTCCCGGCATCATTCTTTATCTGAGCTATTGGTTCCCCGCGCGGAGTCGTGCGGGGATGACGTCGCTCTTCCTCGCGGCGGCCCCGCTCTCGACCGCGCTGGGCTCACCGATCTCGGGTGCGCTCCTGAATCTCGATGGGTTCGGCTTGAGCGGCTGGCGATGGATGTTTCTGGCCGAGGCGCTACCGGCCATCGGGCTGGGCATCGTCGTACTGTTCTTCCTGACCGACCGGCCCGAGCAGGCGGTATGGCTGCGCGATGACGAACGGGACTGGCTGGTCCGCACCATGAATGCGGAGCGGGCCGCAAAGCAGATTGGCCATGGCGAAAGCTGGTACGACGCGTTCAGCCCGCAGGTTCTGGCCCTGTCGCTGATCTATTTTGGCACATCGGCCGGACTTTACACGCTCGGCATCTGGTCGCCCCAGATCCTCGCGCAATTTGGCCTCGGCGCGGTGGAAACCGGCTTTCTCAACGCTGTCCCGGCGATTTTCGCGATCGCCGCCGGCATCTACTGGGCGCGGCATTCCGATCGCACCGGCGAGCGCACCGGGCATGTCGTCGGCGCCTGCCTGCTGGCCACCGCCGGCCTGCTCTTCGCCGGATCGGCCGCGACGACCCTCACCGTGCTGATCGCGCTGACGCTGGTGAATGTCGGCATCAGCGCGGCCAAGGCGCCGCTCTGGAGCCTGCCGACCGCGTTTCTGTCGGGACCGGCGGCAGCGGCCGGCATCGCCGCGATCAATGCGATCGGGAATCTCGGCGGCTTCGCCGGACCCTATATGATCGGCTGGTTCAAGGAAGAAA
>JAXDMU010000028.1:0-3513 GCA_034665905.1 Aliidongia sp.
GCGCGCCCGGCTATCTCGGCAGCTTCGCCTTCTTCCCGGTCAACCCCGGCCCCGGCGTGCCGGCCGGCTCCTTCGTCGTCGATCTGCGCACGGCGCTACAGGATGTGCCGGCAGGTGCGCTGCGCACGCTCGTCGCCGGTACGCCCAAGATCACGGTGGTACTCGTGCCCCTGGTCGGCGGGGAATCGGAACGCGGCGTCGACGCCGAGGTGACGTCGGTCGAAATAGAGATTCGGCCAGATGATTGAAGATTGCGTCCTTTCGCCGGCAGTGAGCGCCCCACGGATTGGTTCCACGTCGGTCTGCGACCGTCCCGCTCCGGCTTCAGCATAATAGTAGCAGCAATTTCTAACAATTTATTTACTCAACAGTAACGCTCTTGGCCAAGTTCCGTGGCTGATCGACATCTGTCCCTTTATGTACTGCAACATGATAGGCTAATAGTTGCAACGGAATGGCATATAGTATCGGCGCCACGAATGGGTCGCATTCTGGTAATCTGATCGTTGCCGCGGCGCGGTCGCCCAGTGCCGCGATACCGATGGCGTCGGACATCATGATCACCTTGCCGCCGCGGGCCATGACTTCCTGAACATTGGACAAGGTTTTCTCGAAGAGGTCATCGCGCGGCGCCACCACGATGACCGGCATCTGCTCGTCGATCAGGGCGATCGGCCCGTGCTTCAACTCGCCCGCGGCATAACCTTCGGCATGGATATAGGACAGTTCCTTGAGTTTCAGCGCGCCCTCCAGGGCCAGCGCATAGGAGGTGCCGCGACCGAGATAGAGCACATCGCGGGATTCGGTAAGCGATTTGGCCAAACGTTCGATCGGCGCCTCGTCGGCGACCAGTTCGGCGATGCGCGAGGGGATTTCGGATAGATGGGTCACGATCTCACCCTCGCGCGCCGCATCGATCTTGCCGCGGGCCCGCGCCACCGCCAGCGCAAAGCAGGCCAGGATCGCGAGCTGTGCGGTGAACGCCTTGGTCGAGGCGACGCTGATTTCCGGCCCCGCGAGGGTCTGCAAGATCGCGTCGCTTTCGCGCGCCATCGAGCTTTCCGGCTGGTTGACCACCGAGACGATATGCTGGCCTTGCGCGCGCGCATAGCGCAGGGCGGCGAGCGTGTCGGCCGTCTCGCCCGATTGCGAGACGAAGAGTGCCACGCCGCCGGGCGGCATGTCGGCCGCGCGATAGCGGAATTCGGACGCAATATCGACCTCGACCGACAGACGCGCCAGCTTTTCCAGCCAATATTTGGCGATGAGGGCGGCATGAAAACCGGTGCCGCAGGAGATGATCGTGACCCGGCTGACGTCGGCCAACGCGAACGGCATCGGCGGCAGGGTGACGCTGCGCGTTGCCGGGTTGATCATGGCATGCAACGTGTCGCCGACCACCGCGGCCTGTTCGCAGATTTCCTTGTGCATGAAATGGCGGTGATTGCCCTTGCCGATCATGGCGCCGGACAATGACGTCAGCTTGATCGGCCGTTCAACCCGGCGATCCTCGCTATCGTAGATCTCGGCGCTGGTGGCGCTCAGCACGGCGTAATCGCCTTCATCCAGATAGCAGATCCGCTGGGTCAGCGGCGCCAGCGCCAGCGCGTCGGAGCCGATGAACATCTCGCCCTCGCCGAAACCGATCGCCACCGGGGCACCACGCCGGGCGCAGATCAGCAGATCGTCATGGCCGGTAAAAAGCAGCGCCACGGCGAAGGCGCCATGAACCCGCTTCAGCGCCGCCGCCGCCGCGTCGCGCGGGGGCATGCCCTCGTCGAGAAAGCGCGTGACCAGCACGGCCATCACTTCGGTGTCGGTTTCGGTCTCGAAACGATACCCCAGGCTGCCGAGCCCGGCTTTCAGCTCGGCGAAATTCTCGATGATGCCGTTATGGACGATCGCCAGACGCGCGGTCGCGTGCGGATGGGCGTTCTGCTCGACCGGGGCGCCATGCGTGGCCCAGCGGGTGTGGCCGATCCCCGTCGTACCGGCCAGCGGCTCGTCGGCCAGGCGCTGGGCCAGATTGACGAGCTTGCCCTCGGCCCGACGGCGGCTGATCCGGCCGTCGACCAGTGTCGCGATGCCGGCCGAATCATAACCGCGATATTCCAGCCGTTTCAGCGCGTCGAGAATGAGCGGAGCCGCGAGGGTCCTGCCGATGATGCCGATGATGCCGCACATGGTGCTATTCCTTGCTTTGGGCCGCTTTGGCGCGGCGCTTCATGTCGCGGAACCGGGCGGCATGGCCCGGCTTGTCGGCCTGCCGTGCCCGGCCGATGGCGAGCGCGTCGGGGCCGACATCGTGGGTGATGACACTGCCCGCGGCGGTGCTGGCGCCGTCGCCGATGGTCACGGGTGCGACCAGCGAGGTGTTGGTGCCGATGAACACATCGGCACCGATCACGGTGCGGTGCTTGAAGAAACCATCGTAATTACAGGTGATCGTGCCGGCGCCGATATTGCTTTTGGCGCCGATCTCGGTATCGCCCAGATAGGCCAGATGATTGGCCTTGGCGCCCGGGCCGAGCCTGGCGTTCTTGAGTTCGACGAAATTGCCGATATGAGCATCCGTTCCGACCTCGGAGTCCGGCCGCAGCCGGGCGAAGGGGCCGATAATGGCCCCACTGCGGATCAAAGCGCCCTCGATATGGCAGAACGGCTTGATCTCGACCCGGTCCTCGACCGTGACACCGGGGCCGAACACGACATTCGGCCCGATCACCACATCGCGGCCGAGCCGCGTATCGGCGCACAGGAATACCGAAGCGGGATCGGTCAGCGTGGCACCGCCCGCCATGACGCGATCGCGCAAGCGGCGTTGCGCGATCGTCTCGGCCGCGGCCAGCAGGGCGCGCGAATCGACGCCCGCCAGTTCCTCGGCCGATGCCTCGACGACGCGCGCGATCCGGCCGCTCCGCCGCGCCAGACCGACCAGATCGGTCAGGTAATATTCGCCCTTGGCGTTCTTGTCGGAAAGCCCGGCGATCAGTTCGAACAGCACTGCGCCGTCGACCGCCATGACCCCGGAATTGCACAGCGTGATCGCGCGCTGCTCGGCTGTGGCTTCGGCCGCTTCGACGATTTCGACGAGATTGCCGGCGGCATCCAGCACCAGCCGACCATAGGCGTTGGGCGGTTCGACGCGCATGCCGAGCACCGCCACCGCGGCGGCGCTCCGGCGGCGTTCTTCCAGCAGAAGGCTCAGCGTTTCCGGGGTGATCAGCGGTGTATCGCCATAGGCGATGAGGACCTCGCCGAAGGTGGTGCCCTCCAGCGCCGGCCGGGCGGCGGCGACCGCATGGCCGGTGCCGCGCTGCTCGGTCTGGAGTGCCACGCCATGGGGGCGGGCCGCCGCCTCGACTGAGGACATGCCGGGGCCGGCGACGACCACGATCCGCGCCGGATCGAGCCGCTCGCACGTCTCGATCACATGGCGCAGCAGGGGCTGACCGGCCAGCTTATGCATGACTTTCGGTATATCGGAACGCATCCGCGTGCCTTTGCCGGCAG
>JAXDMU010000029.1:0-7069 GCA_034665905.1 Aliidongia sp.
GCGCTGGCCTTTGTCAATGCCCAGCCCTTCGTGACCTCGACGATCATCGGCGCCACCACAATGACGCAGCTTGCCGCCGATATCGACGCCTTCGATCTGGTGCTGTCGCCCGAAGTGCTGGCCGGTATCGAAGCCATCCATGCCGAAATCCCCAACCCCTGCCCGTAAGGCGCGCTGCGGAAGCGGGCGATGCTGAGACTCTTCGTCGGCATCGCCCTGCCGCCCGAGCAATGCCTGACGCTGTCGGTGATCTGCCGCGGGATACCCGGCGTGAAATGGGTCGATCCCGGCAATTACCACGTCACGCTCCGCTTCATCGGCGACGTCGATGAAGGCGTTGCTGGCGACATCGACGGAGCGTTGTCGGCGATCCGGCTGGCGCCGTTCGATCTTGCCGTCGCCGGCACCGGCTGTTTCGGGCCGGACGACAAGCCGCGCGTGCTCTTCGCCGGTCTCGACCAATCGATCCCGCTGGACCATCTGCATCTCAAGGTCGAGACCGCCCTGATGCGAATCGGCTTACTGCCGGAAGGCCGCCGCTTCACCCCGCACATCACGCTTGGCGCGGTTCGGGGCGGCAATCCGATCGAAATCGGGCGATTCCTCGCGGCGCATAGCCTGGTACGGCTGCCGACCTTTCGAGTCGAGGCGTTTCATCTGGTCCGCAGCTACCTGACCAAGGCCGGTTCGATCTACGAGGATGTCGCCCAATACCGCTTACGATAGATAAAGCGATGATATCACAGTGAATCGTTGAATTTGTGGCTTGAGCAGATCGTTTCTGTACCGAAATACCCGCACGTCGGTACTATATCGGCGATGGGGACACGCCTGCGGGGGGCATGCATGAAATCATCGGTCTATGGCTATCTCGGCGCGTTCATTTTGTCGGCGGCGGCGCTGATCATTGCCCCGCGCGATCTCTGGCTCACCGGCGATCTGGCGCTGCTCTGCCTGGGCGGTGCGACCCTGGCGGCTCATTCGATCTGGTCGCAGCAAACCCGCAAGGCCGGCTTCGGCGAGCGGCTGCGGCCGCTGGTGTTTGACAATACGCCCGACGGCATCACGCTGCTCAAGGACGGGATCTTCATCGATTGCAATCAGGCGGCGGAAAAAATCCTCCGGTGCCGCCGCGCAGACATTATCGGAAAAACCCCCGGCGCCTTCACACCCGAGCGTCAGCCGGACGGCGTGTTGTCGAGTGCCCGGGCAAAGGACATGATCAAGACCGCGCTGCGCGATGGCTACGCGCGCGGCGAGTTGGCCCGCCGCCGCCCGGACGGCACCACCTTCATCAACCTCGTCACGCTGGCGCCCGCCCGGCTCGACGGCGAAGATTTCATCCTGTCCTTTTGGCAGGATATCGACGAACTGGTTGCGGCCCGCGACGAGCGCCGCGCGCTGATGAACTCTGCGCTATAATCCACCACCATATCGTGTATCTATTTTCCGAATTGGATGAAGCATGCGGCGCCTGGCAGGAATTTCCTTAGTCGTGGTTTTGGCTGCGCTCGCCGTCTTTATCGTCAGGGCGATGCCACCTTCTGCCGACAAAGCAGAGCTTGCGGCGTCGCCGACACCGTCACCGACCGCGCCCGCAAGTGCGGCAGCGCCCGCTCCGTTCGGTTTCG
Source organism: Aliidongia sp. (assembly GCA_034665905.1). Taxonomy (GTDB): domain Bacteria; phylum Pseudomonadota; class Alphaproteobacteria; order ATCC43930; family CGMCC-115725; genus JAXDMU01. Next base: position 1,632 of record JAXDMU010000029.1, read on the forward strand.
TGCGGGTCGTAACGGATCTGACCAAAGCCCAACCCGGCGCCTGTCTCATCTTCAATCGTCCGCTCGATTCCGGTTCGGAAACCCATTACGGCGACTGGGTGAAGCTGACTCCGGCGGCCGATGCGCGGCTCAAGGCGCAGGATAATTCGCTCTGTCTCGACGGGCTGTCGCTCAACAAACATTACCGGATCGCGCTGGCATCGGGGCTGCCGGCCGCGGACGGCAGCCGGCTCGCCGAAGCCCGCGAGGCGGAAATCGATTTCGGTGACCGCGCGAAGCTCGTGCGCTTTACCGGCCAGGGCTTCATCCTGACGCGCGATGCACCGGCCGGTGTCACGCTGGACACCGTCAATGTCGATAATGTCGCGATCGAGCTGCTACGCATCAATGACCGCCTGGCGCCCGGCATGCTCGCGTCTCTGCGCGGCGACGCGCCAGACAGTCGCTGGGCCTTGCAAAACCTGGTCACCCTGTCGGCGCGGCCGGTCTGGTCGGGCACGATGGAGACGAATGGCGCCCGTAACGAGGTGGTCCACACAGGCTTTCCCTTATCCAAGGTCGCCGAGCGGCGCCAACCGGGCGTCTATGTGCTGGTCGCCGCCAATGCCCAGGGCCTGAAGCCACGCGATTCCGACCATCCGTTTCTTTGGCAGCGCAGCGAGGAATACCAATTTTCGACCCAGACGGTCGTGCAGACCGACATCGCGCTGACCGCGGTCAAGGCGGCCGACGGGCTTCATGTCTTCGCCCGCTCGCTCGCGACCGCAGCGCCGCAGGGCGATGTCGAGATTCAGTTGCAGGCACGCGACAGCCAAATTCTCGGCAGCGCCAAGGCGGACGCCAGCGGCCATGCGGTCTTCGCACCGGGGCTGCTGCGCGGCACCGGCGCCGCATCCGCCAATGTCGTCGTGGCTTATGGCGCCGCGCAGGATTTCGCGCTCCTGAATCTCGCGCAGCCAGCGTTCGATCTGTCGGATCGCGGCGTGACCGGGCGCGATGCGGCCGGCCCGCTTGATGCCTTCATCTATACCGAGCGCGGGATCTACCGGCCCGGTGAACGGATTCACGCGATGGCCTTGCTGCGCGACCGGATCGGTCAGGCGGTCGATGATGGTGCGCTGAGCCTGACGCTGCGCAAGCCGAATGGCGTGCCGTTCAAGAAGGCCGATCTGGCACCGCAGCCGGCCGGCGGCTTTCATCTGGATATCGATCTGCCGGATACGGCGAGCCGTGGCGTCTGGCATCTCGAAGCGGGCGATGCCGATGGCAAGGTCATCGGCACCACGTCGATCGAAGTGCAGGATTTCGTGCCACAACGCCTCAAGGTGACGGCTCGCGCGACCGCGACGACACTCCATCCGAACGGCCCGGTCGAACTCGCGATCGATGGACGCTTTCTCTATGGCGCGCCGGCTTCCGGTCTGGGTGGCGAGGCGCAGATGAGCATCGCGATCGACCCGGCACCCTTCCCGCAATCGGCGCAGGGCTTTCGCTTCGGCGTGCCGAATGACGGCTTCAAGCCGCAGGAGGTCGAACTTGCGGTCGACGACAGCGACGATAACGGCCACGCGGTCGCGACGACGCAGATCGATGTCACGCCGCCCCCCAATGTCGCGTTGAAGGCGACGATTACTGCCGGATTGCGGGAGCCGGGCGGACGCGTCACGAGCGACAAGGTGAGCCTGCCGATCCGTTCGGCCCCGCTGATGATCGGCATCCGCCCGCGCTTCAAGGACGACCGGGTCCGCGAAGGCGACGAAGCCGGATTTGAGGTCATCGCGGTCGATGAAGACGGCAAGCCGGTGCAGGCTAGCCTGCATTGGACCGTGACCGAGCGGATCGGCCATTATGATTGGTTCCTGGCGGACGGCCGCTGGGGCTTTCATCGAACGGATACGGAAAAAGCGCTCACCTCCGGCGAGATTGACGCGACGCCCGACCGGGCCGCCGTCATTACGCAGAAATTCGAATGGGGCGAGTACCGATTGGTTGTCGAAGGAACCGGCGGGGCGGCGGCAAGCTATTCCTTCTACTCCGGCTGGATGGCGACGGCCGGCGCCGCCGACACGCCGGACAAGGTCGATGTGACGATCGAGCACGAGCAGTACAAAGTCGGGGAGACTGCGCGGCTGCGCATCGTGCCACCCTATGCCGGCAAAGTTCGGCTGATGATGGCGTCGGACAAAATATTCGAAACCCGCGAACTCGATGTGCCGCGCGCGGGCGTCACGGTCGAAATCCCGGTCGGGGCCGATTGGGGTGGGGGCGCCTACGCGCTCGCCTCGCTGTACCGGCCGGCCGACGGCGGCAAGGGCCATCTGCCGGTGCGCGCGATCGGGCTTGCCTGGATCGGCGTCGATCCGGGTGCTCATCGGTTCAACCTCTCGATCAAGCTGCCGGACAAGGTCACGCCGCGCCAAACGGTCGAATTGCCGGTGACGATCAGTGGTGCGACCGGTGGCGAACCGGTTTATCTGACCCTCGCCGCGGTCGATGAGGGCATCCTGCAACTGACCCGCTTCAAGACACCGGACCCGGCCGGTTTCTATTTCGGCCAGCGGCGTCTCGCGATCGAGATTCGCGACGATTACGGCCATTTGCTCGACGGCGCCGAGGGCGCGGCCGGGAAACTCAAAACCGGTGGCGATGCGTTCGGCGGCAAGGGTCTGCCGGTCGTGCCGACCCGTTCGGTTGCCCTGTTCGAAGGGCCGGTCAAGCTCGGGGCGGATGGGACGGCGAAGATCCCAATCGCCATTCCCGATTTCGAGGGCGAGTTGCGCGTCATGGCGATCGCCTATAGCAAATCGGGCGTGGGCAAGGTCGAAGCGCCTTTGACAGTGCGCGATCCGGTCGTGCCCGATGTGGCGCTCCCCCGCTTCCTCGCCCCCGGCGACGAGGGGCTCATGACGGTGCTGGTCGATAATCGCGACGGCGAGACCGGCGATTATCGGTTCGAGGTGCAGGTCGAAGGTGCGGCGAGTCTGCCCGATCCCAAGCCGTGGTCTTTCGCTCTCGCTGCCGGAGAACGCAAGACGACGACGCTCCCGATCACCGGCATCACCGAGGGCATCGCCAAAGTGACCGCGACTTTGAATGGCCCCAAGGGTTTGAAGATCGTGCGCGACTGGTCGATCTCGGTGCGCGGCGCGCATTATCCGGTGACCCTTGAGACCGTGGCGTTGCAGCACCAGGGCGAGAGCTTCACGGTCGATCGCCAGATGCTTGATGCCTTCGTGCCGGGCAGCATCACGACCCAGATCAGCTATTCGAAGCTCGCCGGCCTCGATGTGCCGGGATTGCTGCAATCGCTGTGGCGCTATCCCTATGGCTGCACCGAGCAACTGACGTCGACGGCGTTTCCGCTGGTTTATTATGACGACCCGACGCTCGCGACCGGAGCCGCAAATAAAGTTGCAATCCATCAGCGCGTGCAGGATGCCGTCGATCGCATTGTCGATCGGCAGGACCCGGAAGGCACCTTCGGTCTGTGGCGGGCCGGCGACGGGCTGTCGAGCGGCTGGCTCAACCTCTATGCCCTCGACTTCCTGCTCCACGCGCGTAGCGCCGGGTTCGATGTCCCGGACAGCGCGATCGAGCGGGGTTACGCGAACGCCGAAGCCCTGGTCCGCGAGCCCGGTCAATTCGGGTACGGGGTATCCGGGCGGGCCAGTGGCGATGTAGTCGCCTATGCCGCCTGGTTGCTCGCCCCGACCCGCCGGGTCGATCTCGGGCGTCTGCGCCAGATCCATGACGGACTTCAGGCGAAGCAGAGCCTCGTCTCGTGGGGTGCCACGCCGGATAGTCAGGCGGACCCGATGGCGCTCGGCCAACTAAGCGGCGCGCTCAGCGTCATGGGCGATCGATCGCGCGGCGCCAGCGCCATGCGGCTTGCCGCCGCCAATGTCGAACGGCAGGCTCCCGTGACCTGGTGGGAGACGCTGGACTATTGGTCGCGCCTGCGCGACGCAGCCGGGTTGCTTGCCATCGCGTCGGAGAGCGGCCAGTTGGCTTTGGTCCAGCCGCTGATTCCGAAACTCCAGGCACTGAGCAAGACACCCGACCGGCTATCGACCCAGGAGAAAGCGTGGCTGCTGATCGCGGCTCACGCCGTCACGGCCGGTGATGCCTCGATCGGACTGACGCTCAACGGCAACACATCGACCGGCGCCCACGGCCAGGCAGCCTTCATGCCCTCGCCGACCGAGATCGCTGGGGGATACACGCTGGTGCCGACGACGACTGATCTTTGGCGCTCGGTCACGCTCCACGGTTCGCCGGTGAGCGCGCCCCCGGCGATGAGCGAGGGGCTGCATCTGCTGAAATCCTATTTCGAGATGGATGGCAGTTCGCTCGATCCGGCGAGCCTGCCGCAGAATCACCGGTTCATCGTGTCGCTCGAAGGTAGTGCGGACGACCACGCGCTGCATCACGTGGCGCTGGTCGATCTGCTGCCGGCCGGCTGGGAGATCGAGGCGGTGCTGCGCCCCGATCAGGCGCCGACGTTCCTGGGCGACCTCACCCGCCCGCGGGTCAGCGAGAAGCGCGATGACCGGCTGGTCGCCGCGCTCGATCTCGGCGAGGAAGGCTATCGCTATTTCCGGATATTCGAAAGCGAGGACGACCAGAAGATCGATCAGGCGGCCAAGGACGGCAAATTCCATATGGCCTACGTCGTGCGCGCGGTGACGCCGGGCAGCTTCACACTACCCGAGGCCGTGGTCGAGGACATGTACCACCCCGGCACGATGGCGCGCACCGCGGCCGGAACAGCGACCGTCACCGGCCCGTAGCGTGCGTCGGCGCCGGCACCTCGGTATTTTCGGCCTGCTGGCGATCATCGCCGGCCTATGGGCGCTCGACCGCTATCTGCCGCCCGATCTTCACCGATGGGATGAGCGATCGTCCGTCCTGCTGGCGCATGACGGGACAATATTACATGTCGCGACCACGCGCGACGGCATGTGGCGGCTCGGTACTCGGCCTGAAGGCGTTGATTCGCGCTATCTCGCGATGTTGCTGGCGGCCGAGGACAACCGGTTTCGCGGACATATCGGCATCGACCCGCTGGCGGCGGCGCGTGCCACTTGGCAGTTGCTGTCGACCGGCCGCGTCGTCTCGGGAGGCTCGACTCTCACCATGCAGGTGGCCCGCCTGCTCGAACCGCACCCCCGTTCTCTCGCCGGAAAGTTGCACGACATCGTGCGCGCCGTCCAGCTCGAGGAGCGGTTCGGCAAGGATGAGATCCTTGCAATGTATCTAACCCTGGCGCCGTTCGGCGGCAATGTCGAAGGCGTCAGGGCGGCGTCGCTCACCTGGTTCGGCCATGAGCCGGATCGTCTGACACCGGGCGAGGCCGCCATCCTGGTCGCGCTGCCACAACGGCCGGCCGCACTCAGGCCCGACCGGCACCCGGCCCGCATCCTGGTGGCGGCGAGCCG
>JAXDMU010000030.1:0-8281 GCA_034665905.1 Aliidongia sp.
CATTGGAGGCCGCGGCCGAGGAATGGCCCGAATAGGTCCGGATCAGCCAGGGCAGATCGCGCCCTGTTTCGTCGCCATCGCTCATGCCAGACCTTCCGTATCTCTTGGGTGCCGATGTCAACAAGCAAGATTATGGCTTGTATTCAAAATAGTTTGGTAAGATTCGAACTTTTTGTGCAGTGCGAAGGGATTTCCTCGGGGCGGGCGCGTTTCCGATAGGTGGCTGGTCCCATGGCGACCGGTGGCTCTGATGGGAGGTCGGATGATGGCAGGCACTGCTCGCGTGGTCCCGCTGCATAGGTCGAAGGAGGCTCCGCCGATGCCGGTACTCAAGGATCTGTATGAAATCGGCGATATCCCGCCGCTCGGCCACATCCCGGCCCGCATGTATGCCTGGGCGATCCGACGTGACCGCCACGGGCCGCCGGAAGACGCGATGCAGGTCGAGGTGGTCGAGACACCCTCGGTCGGGGCCGACGAGGTGCTGGTCATGGTCATGGCCGCCGGGGTGAATTTCAACGGCGTCTGGGCAGCACTCGGCAAGCCGGTCTCGCCCTTCGATATCCATAAAGCGCCCTATCACATTGCGGGTTCCGACGCTGCCGGCATCGTCTGGGCGGTCGGCGACAAGGTCAAGCGCTGGAAGATCGGTGACGAGGTCGTGGTTCATTGCAACCAGGATGACGGGGACGACGAGGAATGCAATGGCGGCGACCCGATGAATTCGCCGTCACAGCGCATCTGGGGCTATGAGACGCCGGACGGGTCATTCGCCCAGTTCGCCCGCGTCCAGGGCCGCCAGTTGATGGTGCGGCCGCGCCACCTGACCTGGGAGGAAAGCGGCTGCTATGTGCTGACGCTCGCCACCGCTTATCGCATGCTGTTCGGCCATCGCCCGCACATCTTACGGCCGGGCGATCATGTGCTGGTCTGGGGGGCTGCCGGTGGGCTCGGGTCCATGGCGATCCAACTGATCGCGACCGCGGGCGCCAATGCGATCGGCGTGATTTCGGAGGACGACAAGCGCGACTTCGTTATGCAACTCGGCGCCAAAGGCGTCATCAATCGCAAGAAATTCGAGTGCTGGGGCCAGTTGCCCGACGTCGATGATGCCGCCGGTTATGCCGACTATTCGCGCAAGGTGCGGGAATTCGGCAAGGCAATCTGGGCGTTCACCGGCAAGGGCAACGATGTCGATTTCGTCTTCGAACATCCGGGCGAGCAGACCTTTCCGGTCAGCTGTTTCGTGGTCAAGCGCGGCGGCATGGTCGTGTTCTGCGCCGGCACCACCGGCTACAATCTGACCTTCGACGCCCGCTTTGTCTGGATGCGGCAAAAACGCATCCAGGGCAGCCACTTCGCCAATCTGTTACAGGCGAGTCAAGCCAATCGGCTGGTGGTCGAGCGCCGGATCGATCCCTGCCTGAGCGAGGTCTTTTCCTGGCTCGATATTCCTCATGCTCACACCAAGATGTGGCGCAACCTGCACAAGCCGGGCAACATGGCCGTGCTGGTCCAGGCTAAACGTCCGGGGTTGAAATCGCTGGAGGATGCACTCCACGCCTGACAGAAAATCACGCAACCAATCATTTCGGCGGATGTTTTTTCCACGGGATTTCCGGCCTGTTGCCGTCACGCTTGGCGCGCGGCTGGCAACTGCTGTTGGTAAGAACCGTGTTTTTTGAAACGCGAGGAGTAACGAGCTGCCTACGGGCAGATTGATCGACCAACAGGGACGCCGACATGCCTGACCACACCGATTCCGCCGCGTTGCCGGAGGACGAACTGCCACGCATATCGACGGGCAGCTCCGGACTCGACGATATCTTGAACGGCGGGATAGACGCGAACCGCCTCTATCTTTACGAAGGCCAACCCGGCGCCGGCAAGACCACTATCGCCATGCAATTTTTGCTGGATGGCGCCCGGCGCGGCGAGACAGTGCTTTACATCACCTTGTCAGAAACGCAGCGGGAGCTGGCGCTGGTCGCCAAGCGTCACGGCTGGTCGCTCGATGGCGTCGAAATCTTCGAGTTGGTCCCGCCCGAGACCAGCCTTGACCCCAGTCGCGAACTGACGGTGCTGCATCCGGCGGAGATGGAACTCAGCGAAACCACCAAGCTCGTCTTCGACGAGGTGGCCGCCTTGAACCCAACCCGGGTCGTCTTCGACAGTCTTTCGGAAATGCGGCTGCTGGCCCAGAGCCCGTTGCGCTATCGCCGCCAGGTCCTGGCACTGAAGCATTTCTTTGCCGGCCGGAATTGTACCGTCGTTCTGCTCGATGATCTCTCCGCGCAACCGAACGACCTCCAGCTTCATTCAATTTCCCACGGCGTCATCCTATTTGAGCAGTTGGCACTGGACTACGGCGCCGAGCGGCGGCGCCTCAGAGTCGTCAAGATGCGCGGCATAAAGTTTCGCGGCGGCTATCACGATTTCACCATCCAGAAAGGCGGCCTCGCGATCTATCCGCGCTTGGTCGCGGCCGAGCATCACCGGGATTTCATCGGTGAGTTCACCTCGAGCGGCAACACCGAACTCGATGACCTACTGGGCGGCGGCCTCGAACGCGGGACCAACGCTCTCCTGATCGGCGCGGCCGGTGTCGGCAAATCATCGCTCGCCCTGACCTACGCGATCTCCGCCGTCCAACGCGGCGAAGTCGCGGCGATTTTTGCCTTCGATGAAGGCCGCGGCACGCTCGAAGCGCGCGCCCGCACGTTGGGTCTACCGCTTCAGGAATCGCTCGACAGCGGTCTGCTGCATTTTCACCAGGTCGATCCGGCCGAGATGGCGCCTGGCGAGTTCGCCGCGGTCGTCCGGCGCACCGTTGAAACCGAAAAAGCCCGCCTCATCGTGATCGACAGCCTGAATGGCTATCTCAACGCTATGCCGGAGGAGCGCTTTCTCATCCTGCAAATGCATGAATTGTTGAGCTATCTCGGCCAGCAGGGCGTGTTGACCATTCTGATTCTCGCCCAACACGGGCTGGTCGGGCCGATGGATACGCCGCTCGATCTGAGCTATCTGAGCGATGCCGTGTTGATGCTGCGCTATTTCGAACATGCCGGCACGGTTCGGCGTGCCCTTTCTGTGGTCAAGAAACGGAGTGGCAATCACGAACATACCATCCGGGAATTCCGACTGACGTCGGGTGGGGTCAAAGTCGGGCCGCCCTTGACGAATTTCAGCGGCATTTTCACCGGCACTCCCAAATATCTGGGCGATCCCCGCCCGCTTATGCATGATGAGCAACGAGCAGATGCTTGATTCGAACCGGGCGCGTGTGCTGGTCCACGCCCCGATCGGGCGGGACGGATCAGCCTCCGCCGAACTGATCCAACGTGTCGGGCTGACGGCCGAAGTCTGCGCCACCCTGCCCCGGATGATGAAATGTTTGGAGGAGGGGGCCGCCGCCATCTTCATCGCGGAAGAGGGGCTGTTCGGCGTGGATATTTCGGATTTATCCAGATGGGTCGAACAGCAGCAACCCTGGTCCGACCTGCCTTTTGTTATTCTGACCAGCCAGCAGGAACAGCCCGCGGTCGCCCGCTGGCGGCAAAGTCTGGTGGCGGCGCTCCGCAATGTGTCGCTGCTCGAACGACCGGTTCAGGCGATCACGCTGACCAGCAGCATCCAGGCGGCCGTGCGCGCTCGTTTGCGGCAATATGAAGTGCGCGAGTTGCTGGAGGCGCGTGAACGGGCGGCCCACGAACTAGAAGCACTGGTGATCGCGCGAACGCGCGCGCTGCATGAGGCGAACAGCGCGCTCGTGACCCAGATGAGCGAGCGCGCGCGGGTCGAGGAGGTGCTGCGCCAAGCCCAGAAGATGGAGGCGATCGGCCAGCTGACCGGCGGCGTTGCCCATGATTTCAACAATCTTCTGATGGTGATTCAGGGCGGGCTCGACCTGCTGCATCGGCATTCGACCGACTCGGCCGGTCCCAAGCGCATCATCGAACGGATGCAGCAGGCGGCGCAGCGGGGCGCCGGCCTCACCCGGCAGTTGCTGGCTTTTTCCCGGCACCAGCCGCTGACGCCCGAGCCGGTCGATCTGATCCGGCAGATCGGCGGCATGCGCGAATTGCTCGATCGCAGCCTGCGCGGCGACGTGACGGTCAAGCTTGAGCTGGCTTGGGATCTGTGGCCGGTCGAGGTCGATCCGGGCGAACTTGAACTGGTCATTTTGAATTTGGCGGTGAACGCGCGGGACGCGATGCCCAATGGCGGCACGATCCGACTGCGCGCCGAGAATGTTGCCGCGGAAACGGTCGATGGCCATCTCGGCGATTGGGTGCGGCTGTCGGTCGTCGATGACGGCACCGGTATCTCGCCTGAGATCACAGCACGGGTATTCGAACCGTTTTTCACTACCAAGGAAATCGGCAAGGGCTCCGGCCTGGGATTGGCGCAGGTCTATGGCTTCGTCAGGCAATCGGGCGGGACGGTTCAGATCGATAGCGAGGTGGGAAGCGGGACCAGTGTCATTTTGACACTGCCCCGTTCCACCGGAATTCCGGTGATGGAGCCGCCGCGGGTCGTCGATCTCGGCAGCGGGCCGCACGCCTGCGGCTCGAACGGCCGCGTGCTGCTGATCGACGATGATGACGAGGTTGCGGCGCTGGTCAGTGAGATGCTCGATCAATTGGGATATGAGGTAACGCGCGTGGCGAGCGCCGCGGCGGCGTTGGGGGCGCTCGCCAATGGTCGCCAGATCGATCTGGTGTTCTCGGACATCATGATGCCGGGCGGGATGGACGGCGTCGGCCTCGCCCGCGAATTGCGGCAGCGCCGCAACGGGTTGCCCGTGCTGCTGACCAGCGGCTATGCCGAGGCGGCGAAACGCGCGGCCGAATCGGAAGGCGTTCGCGTGCTGCCGAAGCCCTATCGGTTGGACGAACTTGCGTCCGCCTTGCGCTTGACGATCCGCCCGGCCGGGAACGGCGCCGCCCTGCAATAGAGCGTGATCAACCGACGAAACGTCCCAGCCGCACGGCCGTTTGGCCGCGCACCAGTCGGCGCGAGGGCATGATCAGCACGCAATCCGGATAGGGGGTGCGGATCTCGCGCGCGCCGTCGCGGCCGAGCAATGTTCCGGCCTCGGCGATGGTTTCCTGACCGCGAAAATTCCGCACGAAGCGGAAATGGTCGGTCATGATCGTCACCGCCTCGGTCACTTCGATGACGCGCTGCGGTGGCGGTGGAGCCGCCGTGAAATGCCGTGCCTTGTAATCGGGTTCGAGCAGATCGAGGCAATCGAGGAAGCGCAAGGCGGTCTCCTTGGCGACGTCCGCCGCCGCGGCCTCCCAATGCTGGCCGCATTCGACCAGAAGGGCCGCCGGCCCTGTGCCCGCCTCGCCGAAGCCGGCATAATCGCGCAAGCGCCGCCCGGCGGCGTGGCCGGCATCGCGCACGATGAAGCGGGGCACACCGACGCGGCGCGCCAAGGCGACGCCCTTGCCGCGCAGGCCGGCCAGCATCAGCGGATCGGTCGGGTGCTGCATGGAATGGATGTCGAGCAGGTAATCGACGCGATCGATCAGCGGCCGGATCTGCCGCGCCCGGTCGAGTTCGATCGAGTGCCGCGGCCCGTCCAGCGTCACCCGGTCCCAGACCCGATTGAAATCCTCATCGACATAGCGGGAATTCTGCGGCTCGGCCGGATCGAAGCGTTCATAGGCGGCGATGTTGGCAAAGCCCAGCGTCACCTGTCCGCGCGCCGGCCGAAATCCGGTCTCGAACAGAAATTTGAGCGCGATCGCTCCGCACAGCTCGTTGCCATGGGTTAGCGCCAGCACCAGCGCATGCGGCCCCGGACGGCCGCTCTCGAAGCACGTGAAATAGGGAATGCCGGTATTGCCCGTCCGCCAGGGCGAGAGATCGGGCGCTTCGAGTTCGACGGGATAGACGTCTTCCGATGCCGGGGACAAAGCAGTTCCTCTCGCGCGGGGGTTTGGTGCCGAAGAATAGCCAAGGCGCCGACCGGGCGCGAGGCGGAAAGCGGGCCTTCAGGCCAGGAATTGCTCCTTCAGCACCCGTTCGTCCAAATTGTGCTCGTGATCGAACAGCAAGGTCAACTCGACATCGCGCGTCTGCCGGATTTCGACCGACACCACGTCGCGCACCTCGGTCGAATCCGCCCCGGCGCTGACCGGCCGCTTGCCCGGCTCCAGAATGTCGAAGGTGACGGTGGCGGTATGCGGCAGGACGGCGCCGCGCCAGCGCCGCGGTCGGAATGCACTGATCGGTGTCAGCGCCAGCACATCGGCGGCCAGCGGAATGATCGGACCATGGGCCGAAAGATTGTAGGCCGTGCTGCCGGCCGGTGTCGCGACCAGCACGCCGTCGCACATCAGCTCGTCGAGCCGGCACACGCCGTCGATGCTGATGCGGATCTTCGCCATCTGCCGCGTCTGGCGCAGCAGCGAGACGTCGTTGATGCCCAGCGCCGAATGGATCGTGCCGTCGGCGCAGCGCGCCCGCATCGCCAGCGGGTGCAGCCGCACCGGATCGGTGCGGGTCAGCCGCACCAACAGATCGTCCGGCGAATAGGAATTCATCAGAAAACCGACGCTGCCGCGATGCATGCCATAGATCGGCAGATGCCGGTCGAGATGGCGATGCAGCGTCTCCAGCATGAAGCCGTCGCCGCCCAGCGCCACGATGACATCGGCCTGATCGGGTGCCACGGTCGGGTAGCGGCCGGCCAACTCGACGAGTGCTGCCTGTGCGGCGTCAGATTCCGAGGCGACGATGGCGATACGCAGATCTTTGGTCATGCGATGGGTCGGGCCGGAACGGGCATCGTCTCGTCTTTCAGGGCGGCGGAGCGGAATGCTGTTTAGCATGGAAGCCCCCGGCTTCACCACCGCCACGCGCCGGGATCAGGGCTTCCCCAAAACGCCCCGACCCTTCTCCACATCCAACGGGGTGGAGAAGGGCGCGGCACCCCTATGGCGCCGGTTACGGTGCCGGTGTCGCGGCGCCGCTGTTCAGGGCGCGCTCGATCAGCGCCTGCATTTTTGTCTCGGCTTCGTGGGCGAGGCGGGATTGCTCGCGGCCGAGTTGTTCCTGCTGGGCTCCCAGTTCCTTCTGCTTGGCGCCCAGGCTTTCCTGCTCGTGCGCAAGCGGCGCCATCTTCCGCTGCAATTCGGCCATCGCCCGTTCGAAATCCTGGTCGGTGCCGGTGTCGCCGACCTCGGCGTCGGCGGTATCGCCATCATCATCATCATCATCGATATGGGCCGCCGCCGCCGCGAGCGCGTGCTTGACGATTTTCTTGGCGTGGCGGCGGGCGAGTGCCCCGATTTCCCGGCCGAACTCGCCCTGTTGCCGGCCGAACTCGCCTTGCTCGCGGCCGAGTTCGCCTTGCTGCCGGCCCAGTTCGCCCTGCTGACGCCCGAGGTCGGCCTGCGCGCGGAACAAGGCCGCCGCCTCGCCGACCAGCGCCGGATCGGTGATCGCGTAGGTAGTGTCCCTGTCGAGGAACAGGATCACGTCGCCCATGATCCGGCGGCTCGCCTGCATCAGCCGGCGACGCGCCCGGTCGCCGCCGCCGGTCGTGGTATTGCCGTCGCTCAACAGCACAAAGCTGCGTTCGCGGGTCTCGTCGATCCGATCCGGGACAGGGGGCGGCGAGGGTGGCGACGGCGCTTCGGGGACCGGTGGCGGTGCCTCCGGTGCGGTTACCGCCGGAGGATCGATGTCGGCCGCGCGGGCGCGCCAGGCGGTGCCGCCGATCATGAGCACGCCGGGCAGCAGACACAAGGCCAGCAGTGCGCGGCGTTGCGGTGCCAGACCGATGGCCGGCGCGGTGCGCGACAGGATGCTCTCGACCCGCCGGCGCAGCAGCGCCGGCCGCGCCATGGCGATGCCGGCCGGCACGGTGCGCGCACCGGTCGCGATGTCGAGCAGGATTTCGGCATAGCCGACCCGGCTGCCGAGGTGCCCGATCGCGGCCTCGTCACTCGTCCGCTCGGCCAGCCAGGCGAGGCGGATGCGGAGCCACCACGCCATCGGATTGAACCAAAAGAGCGCGCTGTGCAACTGGCTCAGCAACTGCACGAGAAAATCGCGGTGCTCGATATGGGCACGCTCATGCGCCAGCACCGCGCGGCGCTTGGCCGCCGGCCAATCCATCGAGGCAACCGGCAGCAGAACCACCCGCCCGAATGTGACCGGCGCGGTCACAGCCGGTGTGACACGCACCGCGACACCTTCGGTCCTGTCGGCGCGGATCGGCAGCGCCCGCCGCACGATCCGCGCCGTCACCGCCAGCCCG
>JAXDMU010000031.1:0-2962 GCA_034665905.1 Aliidongia sp.
AGTTCGGTCGCGCGCGGGCTCATGCCCCCGGTGTCGATCATGACCTTGGGGCGCGAGCGCTGGGCGAGCGCGGCCAGCGCATCGGCCTCGTCCCAGATCAGGTTGAAGTAATCGCAGATCTGACGCACCAGACCCGGTGTCGCCTGCGACCGGCGGCCATGTTCGAGCGCCGAGAGATACGCCGCCGAGACACCGAGATCCGCCGCCATGTGCGTCAGCGTGACACCGTGTTCGGCGCGCAGATCGCGCAACCTTGCCCCGAACGGTGTCATGCACGGTGCCGCCGGATCAGCACGTAGAGGGCTCCCGCCCCGCCATGACGCGGTTGCGCCTCGGTGAAGGCCAGCACGCGCGCGCGGTTCGGCGCCTCGTTCAGCCAGCGCGGAGTCATCGATTTCAGCACACCGCCATGGGTGTGCCGCCACGGATCATCAGCATCGCCGCGCGGCTTCAGGCCCCGGCCGGTGATGATCAGCACGGCGCGGCGCCCGGCGGCATAAGCCTCGGCGACGAAGCCGTCGAGCGCGGTTCGTGCCGCCTCCTGGGTCAGGCCATGCAGATCGAGCCGGCCTTCGATCGGCAGTTGGCCGCGCTTCAACCGCTCGGCGCTACGGGCGTCGAGACCCGGCGTGCTGGCCACAGCGAGCATAGGCAGGGCGATCGGGCGGGCCACGGCGCGGACTCGCTTGGGTTTCGGCATCTCAATCGGAATCGTGACGTCCGGCGGTGGCAGCACGGGCTCGGGGGCCGGCGGTTCGGGAGCGGTCGGGCGGCCCGGCAGCGGTGTCGCGTCGCGTACGGCGAAGCGCCACAGCGCCTGTTCGGCCGCACTCGGAACCCTGTGGCGCCGGCGCGGAATCTCGGTCATGGCGGCGACGGCGGCTCTTCGACCAGCACGATATGGAGTCGCCGCGGGCCATGGGCGCCCAGTTGGATGCGCTGCTCGATATCGCCGGTGCGCGACGGGCCGGTGATGAAATTGACCGTGCGCGGCGGTATCCGGCCGCCATGCGCGCGCAACCGATCCCACGCCTCCTCATACGGCCCGACGATCTGATCGGCCCGCAGCACGACAATGTGGGTATCGGGCAGGAAATTCAGCGTGGTCGGCGAATTGGCGCCGGACGCCAGCATGAGCGTGCCGGTCTCGGCGATCCCGGCAAAGGCGCCGGTCACGCTGACCGCGTCGCGATCCTCGGCCTTGCCGCGCCGGATCGTCAGCAGCGGCTGCGTCGCCCACGGATAGGTATCAAGCGCCCGATCCGGCGCCATTGCCAGTTCGGCCGGCAGATTATTGTCCGCCAGGTACTGGGCGACCGCACCGGGCACCGCGTCGGGGCCGGCGACCCGCGTGATCGTGGTTTGAACGGCACTCGCCATCCGTTCGAACAAGGCAAGGCGGCCGGCGGCGTCGAGCGCGGTTCGGGCCGGGATGAGGTTGCGCTGCGGTGCACTCAAGCGGCGGGCGAGTGCCGCTTCGGCCACGCCGGTCACCGCGTCGCGCTTCAAGGCGCGGCGAATGCCGCTCAAAATCTGGTTGCGGGCGTCCATGGCTCAGCTCCCCCGCCGCTGTTCAGCCCACAGGCTTTGGAACGTCCGGCCTTCCGGCACCGGAAAATCGCGGGTGCCGGTCCAGCCGCCGGCCAGCGGCAGCGAGGCGAATGTTGGCTTGCCGCCGCCCCAGACGCGCAGCAGCCGGGCGGCGATCCCGGTGCCGAACCGGTAAAGCGCCGGGCGTCGGGCGAAAAACGCCCAGAATTTCATGCCGGCGCGAAATCGCGGCGGATTGAGCCCGCGCGCCCACTCCCGCTCGCGCCAGTGCCGCATCATTTTGGGCAAAGGGATCTTCATCGGACAGACGCTTTCGCACTTGCCGCAGAAGGTCGAGGCGTTGGGCAGATGGCCCGCCTCTTCGATCCCGACCAGGCTCGGCGTCAGCACCGACCCCATCGGCCCCGGATAGACCCAGCCATAGGCGTGGCCGCCGACCGTGGCATAGACCGGACAATGATTGATGCAGGCC
Organism: Aliidongia sp.; assembly: GCA_034665905.1. Classification (GTDB taxonomy): domain Bacteria; phylum Pseudomonadota; class Alphaproteobacteria; order ATCC43930; family CGMCC-115725; genus JAXDMU01. The sequence continues at coordinate 2,024 of JAXDMU010000031.1, forward strand.
GAGCAGCGGATGCAGCGCAGCATGTCCTGAAATTCCGTGCCGAGCATGGCGGAGCGGCCATTGTCGAGCAGGACGACATGATATTGCGCCGGCCCGTCGAGATCGCCCGGCCGGCGCGGCCCGGTCGAGACCGTGGTGTAGGTCGAGAATTCCTGACCCGTGGCCGAGCGCGCCAAGAGCCGCAGAATGGTCGAGGCATCCTCCAGCGTCGGCACGATTTTTTCCAGGCTGGCGAGCACGATATGGATCTTGGGCAGGATCTGGGTCAGATCGCCGTTGCCCTCGTTGGTGACGATGATCGACGAACCGGTCTCGGCCACCAGAAAATTGGCGCCGGTAATGCCGACATCGGCAGCGAGGAAGCGGCGGCGCAGCACCGCGCGCGCCTCGTCGGTCAATTCGCCGACCTCGTCGAGCTTGCGGTCGGCCGGCAGATCCGTGTGGGCGGCCCGGAAGGTCGCTTCGACCTGCGACTTCACCAGATGGATCGCTGGCGCGATGATGTGGCTCGGCGGTTCCTTGCGCAGCTGGATGATGTATTCGCCCAGATCAGTCTCGACCGGCTCGATGCCGTTGGCTTCCAGATGGTCGTTGAGCGCGATCTCTTCGGCGATCATGCTCTTGCCCTTGGTCACGACCTTGGCATCGACCGACCGGCAGATCTTCAGGATAATCGCGCGCGCTTCCTCGGGCGTGCGCGCCCAATGGACCTGGCCCCCGGCTTCCTGCACCCGGCGCTCATAGGCTTCGAGATAGTAATCGAGATGGGCCAGCGTGTGATCCTTGATCGCCTTGCCCTGGTCGCGCAGCGCCTCGAATTCCGGCAGGCGCCGGATCGCCGCCGCGCGCACGGCCGGAAAGCCGGTGCGCATGTTGCCGAGTGCGCGCTGAAGCGTCTCGTTGCCCAGCGCGTCATGGGCATTGGCCTTGAAGGTTTGG
>JAXDMU010000032.1:0-9039 GCA_034665905.1 Aliidongia sp.
TCGAGCAGCGCCAGCGGGACGCCGGTGGTCTTGCCGGCACCGGGCGGCGCTTGCAGCACGGCGTTGCGCCCGGCGGCCAGTACGGCCAGCAACTCGGGCAGCGCCTGGGCGATCGGGAGGTCGCGGAGAAAATTCATGAGCCCACTCATCGCGGCGAAACGGCGTCGCCGTCAAGCGGTTCAGCCCGCCATCTTCCAGCGCCGCATCTTCAAAACGTAGCCGATGATCTCCGCCACCGCCTTGAAATGCTCAGGCGTGATCTCCTCATCAATGTCGACCGCGGCATATAGTGCGCGCGCCACCGGCGGGTTTTCCACGATCGGGACATCATGCTCAATTGCCAGTTCGCGGATCTTCTGGGCCATGTGATCGACGCCCTTGGCCACCACCTTGGGCGCGCCCATCATGCCCATCTCATAATAGAGCGCTATGGCGTAATGCGTCGGATTGGTGATGACCACCGACGCTGTGGGCACGGCTTGGAGCATCCGCTTTTTGGCGCGCGTCATGCGGATCTGGCGTTGCCGGTTTTTGACGTGCGGATCGCCGTCGGTATTCTTGACCTCGTCCTTGACCTCCTGCTTGGTCATTTTCAGGCTGCGCAGGCTCACCCATTTCTGGTAGAAATAATCCAGAAACGCGATGGCCAGAATGGTCAGAATCACGGCGGTCAGCAGGTGCCTGATATCGTCGATCAGCGTCGCCAGCATCAGATCCGGCGGCATCCCGATCATCAGCGTGACCCGGATCACTTCCGGCTTGATGATGAGATAGGCGGAGGTGCCGACGATGGCAACCTTGGCCACGCCCTTGATGAATTCGACCAGCGATTTCCAGCCGAACACCCGCTTGAAGCCGGTGATCGGGTTAAGAAAATCGAAATGCAGCTTCAGCTTGCCGGTGGCCCATAACAGCCCTTCGGTCTGCGCGATCGTAGTGGCGATGCCGGTGATCGCCAGCACCGCGACCGGCATCGCCATGGCGATGCCCACCGTTTCGACCACCCGCGCGATCAGAATGCGCACCTCGGCCAGGGTGCTGATCGGGATCGCCTGCGGCTGTTCGATGAAACCGCGCATCAGCCGGACCAGCGGCCGCACTGACCAGGGCAGCACCAGCAGAAACACGACGGCCGCCGCGATCAGCGAAAGTGCCGTGGACACATCGCGTGAGACGCCAACCTGCCCCTGGCCGCGCGCCTCGGTGCGCCTTCGGCCGGTCGGGTCTTCGGTTCGGGAGTCTTGGTCTTCCGCCATGGTCCCGCCAGCATGCGGCGGCGATGATTAATGATCTCGTAAGCGGTCCGGGTCAGCAGCGGCGTGGGCGCGTTGCCCGCTGGCGAACCGATCGATGCGCGCGTTATTCCCGATGCTTCAAACGGTAATGCGACTCCCTGCCTGGGGCACGATGGCATCTGCCCAGGATCGCCGCCGACACCGGGAAGTGCCATGATCCGCCCCGGGTTCGAAAATGACGGGAGCGGCAGAATGATCTTATCGACGGCCTTGCTCGATGTTCGCCAGATGGCCGAAGCGGATCGACTGACGGTCGCCGCCGGCATCCCGGCGGATCTATTGATGGATCATGCCGGCCGATCGGTCGCCGACGAGATCCGTCGTCGCTGGCCGTCCCGCCCGGTCATCGTGTTGTGCGGTCCCGGCGACAATGGGGGTGACGGCTTCGTTGCCGCGCGCTATCTGGCCGAAGCAGGCTGGCCGGTTCGCGTCGCCCTGCTGGGCGCGCGCGATCGTTTGCGCGGTGCAGCGCGGGCGCATGCCGCGCGCTGGGCCGGCGTGGTCGAGCCGTTAAGCCCCGCGGTGCTCGACGGGGCGGCGCTGGTGGTCGATGCGCTCTTCGGCGCGGGCCTCAACCGCGCGCTCGACGGCCCGGCTGCCGAAACTTTGGCCGAGGCGGCCCGGCGGCGGCAGACGATCGTCGCGATCGATGTGCCGAGCGGTGTCATGGGCGATAGCGGCGAGGTTTTGGAGGCGGTCGCGGCCACTCTCACCGTCACATTCTTTCGCAAGAAGCCGGGCCATCTGCTGCTGCCCGGCCGGCTGCTGTGCGGCCGGACGATCGTCGCCGATATCGGCACGCCGGCCGCGGTGCTCGACCAGATCCGGCCGACGATTTTCGAGAACGATCCCGTGCTCTGGCGCGCCGACCTGCCGTGGCCGCGGGATGGCGGCCATAAATATACCCGCGGGCACGCGCTGATCTGCGGCGGCTATCCGATGACCGGGGCGGCCCGCATGGCGGGGCGTGCCGCGGCGCGGGCCGGGGCGGGGCTCACGACGATCGCGGTGCCCGAGATCGCCCTGCAAATCTATGCCGCGGCGCTGACCAGCATCATGGTGCGCCCGCTTGGGACCGCGCAGGATTTCGACGACCTCTTGAAGGACGGTCGTTTCTCGGCATGTTTGATCGGCCCCGGTGCCGGCATCGACGAGGTGACGCGCGCCAAGGCACTCGCCCTGCTGGCGACCGGCCGCCCGACTTTGCTCGATGCCGATGCGATCACGGTCTTCCAGGGCGATCCGGCGGCCCTCAATGCGGCGATCGTCGGCCCGTGCGTCATGACGCCCCACGACGGCGAGTTCCGGCGCCTGTTCGACCCAAAGGGCGACAAGCTCGCCCGTGCATTGCGCGCCGCGCGGCGCAGCGGGGCGGTCATCGTGCTGAAAGGCACCGACACGGTGATCGCGGCACCCGATGGCCGCGCGATCATCAATGCCAACGCCCCGCCGACCCTGGCGACCGCCGGCTCGGGCGATGTGCTGAGCGGGATCATTTTGGGGCTGCTGGCGCAGCATATGGACCCGTTCCAGGCCGCCGCCGCCGGTGTCTGGCTGCACGGTGCGGCCGCGGCATCCTTCGGCCCCGGCCTCATCGCCGAGGATTTGCCCGACCTGCTGCCCGGCGTGCTTCGGGGCCTTTTGCCGTAAGCGGGACCGGCTACGGAATTTCGTTGCTCATGATCACCGTCCCGCTCGCCGCGAACATCCCGCCGACACCGTGGCAGACCGAGATCTTCGCCCCCGACACCTGGGCCGGAGCGATTCCGCGCATCTGGCGCACGCTTTCCTGAAGCGCATACATGCCGTACATGCCGGAATGCATATAGCTCAAGCCCCCGCCATTGGTGTTGAGCGGCAGCGTGCCGCCCGGCGCGGTATTGCGGGCGGCGATGAAGGCGGCGGCTTCGCCCGGCGGCAGGAATCCCAGATCTTCCAGGCCGAAGATCGGCAGATGGGCAAACGCGTCGTAGATCATCAGATGATCGACATCCCGATGCGCGATGCCGGCCGATTTGAAGGCGTTGGCGCCAGCCACGCGGAAGGCGCGCGACGAGGTGAAATCGGCCATCTGGCTGACCATCGGCGTCTCGACGCTTTCGCCCGTGCCCAGAATATAGACCGGTCGGGTCGGGAAATCCCGGGCGCGCTCGGCCGAGGTCAGGATCAGCGCCCCGCCGCCATCCGTCACCAGACAGCACATCAAGAGCCGGAACGGATAGGCCACCATGCGCGAGCCCAGCACGTCATCGACCGTGATCGGCTCCTTGTAAGTGGCGCGCGGGTTCTGCGCGGCCCATTCGCGCTGCACCACGGCGACCATGGCGAGCTGCTCCTGGGTCACGCCATAGGTCTTCAGATAGCGTAAGACCGGCATGGTGAAGAGCGTCGGCGGCCCCATCGGCCCGAACGGTGCCTCGAACTGGCCGGCAAGGCTGCTGGGCGGCGGCACCACACGGGTGCGCCCAATGCCGGAGCGGCCGCTTTCGCCATGGGTGATCAGCACGGTCTTGCACAATCCCGCGGCGATGGCGGCGGTCGCGTGGCGGACATGGATCATGAAGGAGCAGCCGCCGACTGCGGTGCCATCGACCCAATTGGGCGTGATGCCGAGATAATGGGCGAGCGTCACGGGCGTCTCGCCGGCCGTGGCGATGCCGTCGATGTCCGAGGGCTTCAGCCCGGCATCGGCCAGCGCGTTCAGTGCTGCGTCGGCATGAAGCTGGATCTGCGACATGTCCGGGATGACGCCGAGCCGGGTCGTTTCGGCCGCGCCGACGATGGCGACGCTGCCCGGTGCGATGGATGAAACGGTCATCATGCGTGCCCCTTGGCTGGCTGGAATACGGGCAGGCTGATCTCGTCATCAAGCTTTTCGAACGCGACTTCGAGCCCCATGTCGAGTTGCAGGGCGTCGGGCGTCTGCGGGCAGCCGGTGATATTGCTCATCAGGCGCGGCCCTTCCTCAAGCTCGACCACGGCGATGGCATAAGGCGGGGTGAAGCCCGGCACCGGCCGGTGATGGATGACATAGCTGTAAAGTCGGCCCTTGCCGCTCGCCTTGACGATCGCCACCCGGCGCGAGCCGCATTGCGGACAGAAGGGGCGGGGCGGGAAGTAGGTCTTGGCGCAATCGTCGCACCGTTGCAGCCGCAACTCGCCCTGGCGCGTTCCGTCCCAATAATGCTGCGTTTCCGGAGTCGGCTCCGGTCGGGCTCGTTTCGGTTCGGCCATTTCGCCCCCTCATTCTTGCCTTTGGTATGGCGAGCCATCTTTACGGGAACGCAGCACGGCTGTCACGGGGGCGGCGAAGGGGTTGCCGGTAAATCGCACGCTGTTCGCAAATTTGGCCGCATTCCGGGTTTTCCTGCGCGATTTTCCGGCGCGGTGCTAGAACGGACGACTGGCCCGATGCCGCAGGAAGCATGATGCAAGACGACGCGATCCCGATCGATTTACAGCCGCAACCGCAGGACTATCCGTTCGACCTCGACCACACGCTGAGCGCTATCGTCGGTGTGCGCGCTCATATTCCCGATGATGGCTATACCGCCGCGGTGCTCGGCACCGATCGGGCCGGCAGCGGCATCGTCATTGATTCGGACGGGTTGGTGCTGACCGTCGGTTATCTGATTCTCGAGGCCGAGACGATCTGGCTGACCACGCTTGATGGCCGTGCCGTGCCGGGCCACGCACTGGCCTATGATGGCGAGACCGGCTTCGGGCTGGTCCAGGTGCTGGGTCGCCTCGATTTGCCCGCGCTCGAATTCGGCGATTCCAGCGCCTTGGCGATCGGCGAGGCGATGATCCTCGCGGCGGCCGGCGGTCGCGGCCAGGCCGTGCGCACGCGGCTGGTCGGCCGGCAATATTTCGCCGGCTATTGGGAGTATCTGCTGGAGGATGCGCTTTATGTCGCCCCGCACAATCCGAATTGGGGTGGTGCCGGGTTGATCGATGCTGGCGGCAGGCTGGTCGGTGTGGGCTCGCTGGCGCTCCAGCAGCGGATGTCCGAAGACCGGTCCCTCAATCTCAACATGGTCGTGCCGATCGATCTGGTGAAGCCGATCCTCGACTCGCTTCGGCGCCTGGGGGGAACCGATCACCCGCCGCGGCCCTGGCTCGGCCTTTATGCCGGCGAAGAGGAAGAGGCGGTCGTGGTGCATGGTTTGGCCGACCGGGGACCGGCCGAGATGGCCGGCATCCGCCTGGGCGACCGCATTCTCGCGGTCGGCGAGACGTCGGTCGGCGATCTGCGCGAGCTATGGCACGCCATCTGGGTCGTCGGCACTGCCGGCGTGACGATCCGGCTGCACATCGCACGCGCCGCGAAGACGCGGATTGTCGACATACAATCGGCCGACCGGGCGAAGTTTCTGCGCGGCCCGAAGCTGCAATGACGGACGCTTAGCCGGTGGCGGCAGATCGCACCTCCACCGTCACATGCGACAGGGCGCCAAATCGGTTTAATCTGGCACGGTAGAATTCGGCACTCCTGTTCCGCCGTGTCGTTACCGAAACGATTGCGCCGAGGTGGCCGGGGCCGAGCCGCCAGAGATGAAAATCGGTCAGGCGGTCGCCGTCCGATTCGATTTCAGTCCGGATCTTCGCCGCCATCTGCCGATCGGGCAGCATGTCGAGCAGGATCGCCCCGGTATCACGGATCAGGCCGAACGACCAATTGGCGATGACCAGCATGCCGACGATGCCCATCACCGGATCCATGAAATTCCAGCCGAAAACCTTGCCCGCTCCCAACCCGACGATGGCCAGCACCGACACCGCCGCATCGGCGAGCACATGCACGAAGGCGGCGCGCATGTTGTTGTCGCGGTGGGCAGTGTGGTGTGCGTGGGCATGTTCCTCGAACGCCACCTCGTAAGTTTGGATATTGTCGCCCCGGCGGAGCGCGAGCCGTGCCGTGAATTCATGCGGTTCGGGAATTTCCTCCAGTGATTCGAAGTGGGCGCCGCGATCTGCCAAGCCGAAGAGCTGCCGCAGTCCGTCCGGACGCAGGGTCTCGACGGTAACCGTCGGCGCCGGGGCCGATCGGATGCCGTCGCCCGTCAGACGGAAGCGGGGCGGCACGCCGTCCTCGAAAATCTCGAGCGACAGAATCCCCTGCTCGGTATCGATGCCGCGCATCTCGTCGCCATGCCCATGCCCATGCCCATGCCCATGATCGTGGCCGTGACCATGGCTGTGCCCATGATCACCGCCGCTCAACAGCCAGGCACTGGCGATATTCACCACAAGACCGAGACCGGCGATCGGTATCGCCACGTCGAAATCAATTGGCACCGGTTGGAAGAGGCGCGCGACCGCGTCGTAGCCGATCAGCAATGCGATCATCGCCAGAATGATCGCACTGGAGAAACCGGCAAGATCGCCCAGCTTGCCGGTGCCGAAACCGAAGCGCGGATCGGTCGCGTGCCGGCGGGCATAGGTATAGGCCAGCGCCGCGATCAGCATTGCCGCCGCATGGGTCGACATATGCAGCCCATCGGCGACCAGCGCCAGCGAGCCGTACAGGCTGCCGCCACCGATCTCGATCACCATCATGACCGAGCAAAGCGCGATGACCGCCCAGGTCTTGCGCTCGTTCTTCTCGTGTCCGGCGCCCAGGAACACATGGCTGTGCTCTTCAAGCGGAGAAATGTCGATATCGGACATAGCGGGCACCTACTTGAAATAACTGTGAATAACCTCGACCAACTCATCTACCCCTTCGCCCTCCGGCGCCGCGTCGCGTTCGACGAGGTGGCTGCGGATATGGTCTTCGACGATCTTGGCGAGCAACCCGGTGACGGCACCGCGACAGCCGGCCACCAGTTGCATGATCTGCGCGCAGCCGGCCTCGGCATCGAGCGCGCGCTCGATCGCCTCGACCTGCCCCCGGATCCGGCGCACCCGATTCAGAAGCTTCTGCTTTTCGCGGGCGATGTGGCTCATGACACGGCCTTTATAGGGTGGGGGAGTATCCTATAATTCCATGATCTCGACAAGCCACTGGCGACACACCTGAGAATATACGGATGCTTCAGAGAAAGCTGCATCTCAGGGCGAAGGCGGAGCCGGGCTATCGGTTCTACCTGCTCTGCGACAAGATCCACCGCGCGGATATCTTGCGTCATGCCTACGAGTTGATGCGCTCCAACAGGGGGGCTCCGGGCGTGGATGGCGTGAACTACGCGGTGATCGAGGCGGCAGGGCTGGAAGACTGGTTGTCCGGCATCGGCACGGAACTACGAACCAAGACGTATCAGCCCCAGCCGGTGCGACGGGTGATGATCCCGAAGCCGGGCGGTGGCAAGCGACCACTCGGCATACCCAAGATCCGGGACCGGGTGGTGCAAACCGCAGCCAAGCTGGTGTTGGAGCCGATCTTCGAGGCGGACCTCGAACCCACTGCCTACGGTTATCGGCCGGGCCGCAGCGGCATCGATGCTTTCGGAGTGAGAGGCATTTGAAAATGCCGGGCGTGTGCTTATGGTCCTTGAACGGCCCTTGCGACCGCATCGAAACTACCGATGTCGAAAATACTTGCTGATTCCGCCGCATTCCTGATAATTACAATGCAATATAATAGATTGCATGCGACGTGATACGCAAATTTCGACATCGCGGCCTTGAGCGTTTTTTCGTCAAAGGCGATTACGGCGGCATCCCCGGCAAGTTTGCGCCGCGGATTGAACGCATGCTGGACCGTTTGGACGCCGTAGCGAGGCCCGAAGATATGAAGCTTCCCGGCTTCAAGTTTCATCCGCTCAAGGGGGATCGCCAGGGCGCCTATGCGGTCTCGGTGTCCGGCAACTGGCGCCTTACCTTCGAATTTGACGGCCAGGACGCGGTGAACGTCGATCTTGAGGATTACCACTGATGACATCGCTTCGAGACCCCAACCGAAAGCCCACGCACCCCGGCGCCGTGCTGCGCGAGGATGTACTGCCGGCGCTGGAAATGTCCCAAGCCGAGTTTGCGCTACGCCTGGGGGTCAGCCGCCTGTCGGTATCCGAATTACTGCGGGAGAAGCGCGGCTTGTCGGCCGAGATGGCGACCCGCCTGGCCCTGCTGCTGGACACGACCCCCGAGAGCTGGCTGCGCATGCAGGAAGCCATCGATTTGTGGGAGGTCCGCCAGACCCCGGACCGGTTCAAAGACATCAAGCCGATCGAGGAAGGCCGGCTCGGCATATAGTGGAATTACGGCGCGAGTACATTAAAATGTATTGTCGACTGGGACATTGAGTACAGTGTAATCCGGGAATAGTGCTGCGGGAGGAGACTTGATTTATGCCACTGGACTTCGGGCTTGATCGCGGTGGCACGGAAAGTCGCGTACTATGTTCGCTTATCTTCCGTTATGGAACCCGATATTATATTTGCTGTTCCCCGGATCTGTGAACGAAAGGAGAGGTGATGTTTATTCAGGCATTCAGAGTCTTCCCAGCCGAGGGGGCCATCCTTGGGACGCTCCTAACCAGCTACACAGACATCGAATACCAGCTGTGCCTCTGCGCTGGCATGGGCGGTGGTGACGTTCGGAAGGCGATTACGGACATTTTTTCTAGGAGGGGTGAAACTAGACGAGTGGAGATTGCCAATAGATTTGGTAGCGCTGGCTATTCTAATGTTGGTCTTGGTGCGGAATTTGATGAGGCCATCGACGATGTGTTTTGGTGTCTCAAAATTCGTAATCGGTATGCGCACTGCATTTGGCACGATTCCGGTGATGGGAAACTGGCTTT
>JAXDMU010000033.1:0-2740 GCA_034665905.1 Aliidongia sp.
ACGGAAATCCGCTGGCCGCATGCCAAGCTCGTACCACAGCCACCCCGTCGCGTCGAGAGCGGAAGATCTGCGATTTGCGCAAATGTCGGTGCCGCCCGTCGCGATCGTGCGCAGGCCCGGCCCGGCAGCCTGGACCGTGCCTGCGTTATACAGCACTCCCGCCCGATTAGGTGCGTCATCGGCGCGAAGCAGTGTCAACAATGGCCCGACTCGCCGATCCGCCATTGCCGCGCTTGTCGCGGCTCGGCATTCGCATTATGGATGAGATGTCCCGGCACCAACGGATACTCGAATGACGACCACCCCGTCCATGCCTGCCAGCGTCGCCAAGGTTTGTGGCGCCGAGCTTCTGGCAGGGGATACGCGAGAACATTATCGGCAAAAGCTCGCGCGGATCATGGTCGACTCGATGGTCCAGTTCGTCGGTTTGCTGGATGCCAGGGGAACGGTACTCGACATCAACCCGGGGGCTCTCGACGGCGCTGGTCTCCGGCTTTGCGATGTCGAGGGGAAGCCGTTCTGGACGATTTTCTGGTGGCAGGTCTCCGACGAGATCACCGCAAGGCTCCGGCAATCGATCCTGCGCGCGGCGCAAGGCGAATTCGTGCGCTGGGATACGGAACTCTACAGCCACGCCAACGGCCAGCAGACGATCATCGTCGAAGCCTCGCTCCGCCCGGTCCATGACGAGCAAGGCAATGTCGTGTTCATCACGGCCGAAGGGCGCGACATCACCGAACAGAGGGCGCACGAACGCGAGATCGCGCGCCAGCGCGAGGAGCAGGCGAAGCGCAACGGCCTGCGCCTGCAAAGCGCAAACCCGCTGCACGAGGAAGCCCATATATTGGAGCTTCTCAACACGGTCGGAACCTCCGTGGCCGCCGAACTCAATCTTGAGCGCGCGGTTCAGGTGGTGACCGATGCCGCCACCGAACTCACCGGCGCCGCGTTCGGCTCGTTTTTCTACAATCTGCTCGATGAGCGCGGCGAGAGCTACATGCTCTATACGCTGTCCGGTGTGTCGCGCGAGGTGTTTTCGCAATTTCCCATGCCGCGGAATACTCCGCTCTTTGCGCCGACCTTCAATGGCGTGGCCATCGTTCGGTCGGACGATATTCTGAACGATCGCCGATACGGCAAAAGCGAACCTTATCGCGGCATGCCGAGCGGTCATCTGCCGGTTCGAAGCTATCTGGCAGCACCCGTCGTCTCACGATCGGGCGAAGTGTTGGGCGGTCTGCTCTTCGGCCACCCCGAGACCGGCATCTTTACCGACCGTTCCGAGCGGCTGGTTGTCGGCATCGCGGCGCAGGCGGCCATCGCCATCGACAATGCCCGTCTCTATCAGGCGGCGGAGCGCGAGGTCGCCGAGCGCCGCCGGGCCGAAGCCGAACTTCAGGCGCTCAACGCCACGCTGGAACAGCGCGTCATCGACGAGGTTCATGAGCGCTCGAAAGCCGAAGATCAGTTGCGCCAGATCCAGAAGATGGACGCGGTGGGTCAACTCACCGGCGGCATCGCCCATGATTTTAACAATATGCTGGCGGTCATCATGGGCGGCTTGAACCTGATGCAGCGCAAGCTGGCCAGGGGCGAAACCGATATCGAACGCTTCGTGGAGGGCGCGATCGACGGGGCGCAGCGCGCCGCCGCCCTCACGCACCGGCTGTTGGCGTTTTCACGCCAGCAGCCGCTGGCACCCGAACCGCTCGATCTGAACAAGATGGTGTCCGACATGACCGAGTTGCTCGGGCGAACACTCGGCGAGCCGATCCGTGTCGAAACCGTGCTGGGTGCCGGCCTGTGGCAGGTGAAGGTCGATCCGGGCCAGCTGGAAAGCGCCATCCTCAACCTGTCCGTCAATGCCCGCGACGCGATGCCCAAGGGCGGCAAGCTTACTATCGAGACGTCGAACGCCTTGGTGGACGATATCTTCGCGCGGCAACATGAGATCCCGGCCGGCCAATATGTCTTGGTTGCGGTCAGCGATACCGGCGCCGGGATGGCAGCGGAGGTGATCGCCAAGGCGTTCGATCCGTTCTTCACGACCAAGGGTGTTGGCAAAGGCACCGGCTTGGGCTTAAGCCAAGTCTATGGCTTCGTTCGACAATCGGGCGGACACGTCAAAATCCGGTCGACGCTGGAGATCGGCACGACGGTCAAGATCTATTTGCCGTGCTACCATGGCGAAGCCGTGGATACCGTTCCGAAAACTGCCCGTGCGGCACCGCATCGCGGGCGGCCGAGCGAAATCGTGATGGTGGTCGAAGACGATGAACGGGTCCGCATGGTTTCGGCCGAGGCGCTGGAAGAGCTGGGTTACGCCGTCGTCGCGGCCGCGGGGCCGGAAGACGCGCTGCGCACGCTGGCGGGCGGCCAGCCGGTGTCGCTGCTGTTTACCGATGTGGTCATGCCGGAAATGTCCGGACGCGAGTTGGCCGATCGCGCGCACCGGATGATACCGGGTCTCAAGGTACTGTACACCACGAGCTATACGCGCGACGCCATCGTCCATAACGGCGTCCTCGATCCCGGTACCAATCTCCTGACCAAGCCGTTCACCATCGACGAGTTGGCGATGAAAATCCGCTGGATCCTCGATTTGTAAGAACCGCTCAGTTTGCCAGCTTGATGAAATCCGGGAATTTCAGCGCCGCGTTGGCCAGTTCCTTGGGCCAGAGATTGACTTGCTTGCCGCTCTGCCATTGCAGCATCAGCCCGGTGATGTAGCCCGGCCCGA
>JAXDMU010000034.1:0-17369 GCA_034665905.1 Aliidongia sp.
TTGAGGCCCTGGAACGACGCATCCTTGACCAGCTGGGACAGCTGGTTGCCGATGGTCTGGAACTGCTGGGTATCGGAGATACGATTGCTGAGCGAGCCGCTTCGAGCGGATTCGAGCACGCCTTGCAACTGTCCGAGCAGGCTGGACACGGCTGAGGTTGCCGTGAGGGCTGCCTGAACACTCTGAATCGACTGATCAATCGTGCTCTTGACCGTGAGAATATTGGTCGATCGCGTGCTGAGCGACTGTGCCTGGAAAAATGCCTGGGCATTGTCGGTTACGTTGTTGACTTTCTTGCCTGAATTGAGCCGGTCCTGGGTCCGGTTGAACAGGCTGGAGACGCTGGTCAGCGACAGTAGCGTTTGGCGTTGTGTGCTGGTTAAGGTAATGTTGGACATTAGTTCGTTCCTTCAAGGATGTTAACATTAACGGCTTCGCCGAAATGCCCCGTTCACGGGAGTTCAGTGCAGAAATTAAGCCAGAATCGAAACTTCGTTCCGATTATTTTTCTGGCCAACTTCACCATACGACTAATTTTGGAATTTCGGGAAATTAGTTGTGTAAAATTTTATCTACGTGGCCGGTCACCGCGGCCGGAATAGATTTCGGCACCATCCGACAACAAATAAAATACGAATTAAATAAATCAGAGTAAGACTATTACGCGGCTGGATAGCAACCAGCGAGACGGGCTCGCTCGCGTAACAACGCCAGAACGGTTTGGCATTGCGGGATATTCTGGCCGACGAGTCCCGCCAGCTCGACGACGGCGCCCAAAAGCGCGTCGATTTCCAACGGCCGTCCGCGCTCCAGATCCTGAAGCATCGAGGTCTTGTGGATACCGACCTCGCCCGCCCCATCGATGCGCTTTTCGACATCGATGGCGAAGCGGACACCGAGCGCTTCGGCCACCGCGCGACCTTCGAGCATCAGGCCGCGGCACGCAGCGCGCAGATCCGGCCGCGCGGTCAGCCGATCGAGTGTGGCACCGGTCAGGGCCGAGATCGGGTTGAACGCCATGTTGCCCCAGAGCTTGACCCAGATCTCGTCGCGAATGCGCGGCCGCACCGGCGCCTTCAGCCCGGCCGCGATCATCAAGCGTGCCAGCGCCTCGGCGCGTTCGCTACGGCTGCCATCCGGCTCGCCCAAGGTAAAGCGATCGCCATAGCGATGGGTGATGATGCCGGGCGCGGTAATCTCGGCCGCCGGATAGACGATCGCATGCAGCACGCTTGAGGGATGTAGATGCCGCCACAGCATGCCGCCGGGATCGACGCTTTCGACCACCCGATCGCGCCACGGCCCTTCCATCCCATAGAAATACCAATAGGGAATGCCGTTGATGCCCGTGACCAATGTCGTGTGCGGGGCCATGAGCCGCGCGATTTGCGGTGCTGCTTCGGATAGCGCAGGGGCCTTGAGGGTGATGAAGACGTAATCCTGCGGCCCGGCCGCGCCCGGATCGCCGATGCAGCGCAGCGGCAGCGTGACGCGGTCTGTGCCGCTCACCAGCGTTACACCATGATCGCGCATCGCGGCCAGATGCGGCCCGCGCGCGATCATGGTCACCTCGGCTCCCGCCTGGGCCAGCTTGACCCCCAGAAACCCACCGATCGCGCCGGCCCCGTAGATCGCGATTTTCATGCGGTGACGCCGAGGCGCTCGGCCAGGCCGATTCGTTGCAGCTTGCCGGTCGCCCCCTTGGGAATCTCCTCAAGGAACACGATTTGGCGCGGTACCTTGAATTCGGCCAGCCGCGCCGCGGCAAAGTCGCGCAGTTCGCGTTCGTCTGCGCTGGCACCCTCGCGCAGCACGATTGCGGCAGCGACGTCCTCGCCCAGCTTTGGGTGCGGCACGCCGAAGGTCACGACCTGCGCCACCGCGGGGTGGTCCATCAATACGGTATCGATCTCGAGCGGGCTGATCTTCTCGCCGCCACGATTGATCAGTTCCTTGAGCCGCCCGGTCAGCCGCAGATAGCCGTCCTGGTCGAGCACGCCCTGATCGCCGGTGCGGAACCAGCCATCGGTAAAGGCTTTGACGTTGGCTTCGGGATTATTCTCATAGCCGGCGGTGACGTTGCGCCCGCGAATGACGATCTCGCCCGGTTTCCCGGCCGGCACCAAGGTGCCGTCCTCGTCCATGATCGCGATCTCCGGCCCGGCCGCCACTCCGACGCAGCCGGGATAATGCGCCCGCGGCGGCAGCGGGTTGGACGCCATTTGATGCGACGCCTCGGTCATGCCGTAGCTTTCGATCACCGGAGCGACGAACACTTCCTCCAGTTCGGTCATCACCTGGGGCGGCAGCGAGGCCGAGGACGACCGGATGAGGCGCAGCCGGCCGGCCTTGATGATCGCGGCATTGCGCGGGGCGCGGGCCAGGATCGCCTGATGCATCGTCGGCACCGCCGTGTACCAGCTCGGCCGGATTTCTTCGAGCCAGGCGAAGAATTTGAGCGCGTTGAATCCCGGGGCACAGCACACGCCCGCCCCGGCCGCCAGACTCGACAGCACCGCGCCGATCAACCCGTGGATATGGAACAGCGGCATGATGTTAAGGCAGAGATCATCGGCCCGCAGATCAAGCGCCGCCGCGATATGATCGGCCGAGGCCGTGATGTTGGCATGGCTCAGCGGCACGATCTTGGGCCGCGAGGTCGTGCCCGAAGTGTGCAGTACCAGTGCCACATCATCAGCCGCGGCGAAACCCGGCCGGGCGGCCGTCCCGCGCATCGAAGGCTCGGCGCGCAGGGTGAAGAGTCCGGCCGCGGCCGTCTGGTCCGACATCAGTTCGATAACGGGAATGCCGCGCGCGGCTGCGACGGCGCGCGCCGGGCTTTCGATCCCCGCCGCAACGACCAGCGCCCGGGCGTTCAGATCGGCGAGGTAAAAATCGAACTCTTCGGTGCGGTAACCCGCATTCAGCGGAGCCGTCGTGGCACCGCAGGCGATGGCGACGAAGGCGGCTGCCATCTCCGGCCCGTTCGGCAGCACCATCGCAACGCGGTCGCCGCAGCCGATGCCCAGGCGGTTGAGGCTCTCGACCGTTGCGGTGGCCAGCCCGCGCAGACCATCATACCCGAGCGCGACGCGGCCCGGGGCCAGAATGGCGGGCGTCTGACCGGCGCCCTTGTCGAGCAGGTGAATGACTGTATCGGCGGCATGCATCGCGGCAACTCTCCGATCGTCGGCACAGATCAGGCACCGGGCGGCAGCGAGCGCCGCCCGGCGGTTCGTACCCGGTCTTCAGGCAGCGCCGTAGCCGATCACCGCCTTGGTCTCCAGGAATTCCTCGAGCCCGAACTCGCCCCACTCGCGGCCATTGCCCGATTGCTTGTAGCCGCCGAACGGCGCCCCGGTATCGAGTGCCGGGTAATTGATGCTGACCTGACCGGCCCGCATCTGCGCCGCCACCTTGCGGGCATGATCCACATCGCCCGATTGGACATAGGCGGCGAGGCCATAGACCGTGTCGTTCGCCAGCCGCACGGCGTCCGCCTCGGTCTGATAGGGCAGGATCGCCAGCACCGGCCCGAAGATTTCCTCGCGCGCGATGGTCATCTCGGGCGTGACGCCGGCGAAGATCGTCGGTTTCACATAATAGCCCCGATTGAGCCCTTCGGGCCGGCCGGTGCCGCCGGTCACCAGTTCGGCGCCCTCGTCGATCCCGGCCTGGATCAGCTTCTGGATCTTGTTGAACTGCACTTCGCTGACGACCGGCCCCAGCACCGTGCCTTCGGCGTCGGGCGGGCCGACCTTGAAATTGGCCGCGGTCGCCTTGGCGATCGCCACCGCTTCGTCATGTTGATCGGCCTGGACGAACATGCGCGTCGGCGCATTGCACGATTGACCGCTATTCATGAAGCAGCCGGTGACGCCTTTCGACACGGCCTTCCTGAGATCGGCATCGGGCAGCACGATATTGGCGGATTTGCCGCCCAGCTCCTGATGCACGCGCTTCACCGTATCGGCCGCCGCCTTGGCGACCAGAATGCCGGCGCGGGTCGAGCCGGTGAACGAGACCATATCGACGTCGGGATGGGCGGCGATCGCCTGGCCGACCGTGGCGCCATCGCCATTGACCAGATTGAACACACCCTTGGGCACACCGGCCGCGTCGATCACCTCGGCCAGGATGAGCGCATCGATCGGTGCGATCTCGCTCGGCTTCAGCACCATGGTGCAGCCTGCGGCCAGCGCCGGGGCGACCTTGCACATGATTTGGTTGATCGGCCAGTTCCACGGCGTGATGAAGCCGCACACGCCGACCGGTTCCCGCGCGATCAGCGTGGTGCCCTGCTGGGTTTCGAAGGCGAAATGGCCCAGCACCTCGATCATCTTGGCAAGGTGCGCGACACCCATCGCCGCCTGCGCCTGCTTGGCGAGCGCCGCGGGTGCCCCCATCTCGCGCGAGATCGCCGCGGCGATATCCTGATAGCGCGCCTGATAGGCCGCCAATATTCGCTGCAACAGCGCCAGCCTTTCTTCGCGGCTGGTGCGGGCATAGGCCGGAAACGCCGCCTTGGCCGCCGCCACGGCGCGATCGACATCGGCCGCATTGCCCATGGCGATCTTGGTGTAAGCCTCTTCAGTCGAAGGATCGATCACCTCAAGTGTGGCCTTGCTACAGGGCTCGACCCAGGCGCCATCGATATAGAATTGCAGTTCGTGCGACATTTTTATTTATCCTCCCGGAACCAGCGTGAATGATCTGGTAGCATTGCACGCGGCCGGTTGCTACCCCCGGCCGGTGATGTCACCCGACCGCAATACCCAACACCTCTCGCAGCCCCGCGATCCTGACGCCGGCCGCAGCCAGCGCCGCTCGGATGGCGCTGGCCACCGCGGCGGCGGTCGGCTCGTCGCCATGGATGCACAGGGTCTGCACCGAGCGCTTCAGCACCCGGCCGCCGACCGTGCGGATCTCACCAGCCACCGCCATCCGCACCGCCTGTTCGGCCGCGGCCGCCGCATCATGAATGACCGCACCCGGCAGCTTGCGCGACAGCAGCCTGCCCTCATCATCGTAGGCGCGATCGGGAAAGCCTTCGGCGGCAAAGCGCAAGCCCTCGGCCTCGGCGGCGCCGATCAGCGGCGAGCCGCTGCCGGCGATCAGAATCAGGCCGGCATCGACCGCCCTCACCGCTCGAGCGATGGCGCCGGCCACCGCGGCATCGCGCTCCGCCATGTTGTAGAGCGCGCCATGGGCCTTGACATGAGTGACCGAAACTCCAGCGCGGGTGGCGATCGCGGTCAGCGCGCCGATCTGATAGGCAACGATCGTCTCAATCTCGATGTCCGACAGCGGCATCGGCCGACGGCCGAAGCCCTGAAGATCAGGCAATCCCGGATGCGCGCCGATGCCGATGCCATGCCGCCGGGCGATCTCGCAGGTCCGCGCCATCACCTGCGGGTCGCCGGCATGAAAACCGCAAGCGATATTGGCCGAGGTGACGAGCGGCAGCACCGCTTCGTCATGGCCCATCGGCCAGGCACCGAAGCTTTCACCGCAATCCACGTTCAGATCGATGAGACGGGTCATTGAGGGACCTTGGGTTCGAGGGCGCGGCACAGGCTTGGTATCCTAACGGTAAAGTCCTCTCCCGAGAAGATCATGGGCTTTTCCTGCCCCCTTGTCGGGCGCTCCGGCGCCGGGCATGGTGAACGCCCATGTTCGATCTGCTTTTCCTCGGCACGTCGGCCAGCGTGCCGTCGCCTGAACGCAACCAGTCCGGCTTGCTGATCGCGGCCGCCGGGCAGCGCATGCTGGTCGATTGCGGCGAGGGCATCCAGCGTCAGCTTTTGAGCAGCGGCGCCGGATTGCGGCGCCTGCGGCAAATCCTGCTGACGCACGGCCATCTGGATCACATGCTGGGGATTCCCGGCCTACTGTCGACCCTGGGCTTGCAGGAGGGTCGAACCGACACCTTGACGATGCGGGCCGGCCCGCAAACCCTGCAACTGATTGCCTCACTCCTTGAGGCGCTGTGGGGCAAGGGGCGGGCGCCGGTGACACTCGACTTCGTGCCGCTCGCGGCCGGTCCGGTCGCGGTCGAGCCGGCATTCGCCATCCACTGCTTTCCGGTCGATCATCGCGGGACTGACAGCTTCGGCTTCGTGTTCCAGGCCCCGGCGCGACGGCATTTGCGGTCCGATCGGCTGGCGGAACTCGGCATTCCCGATGGTCCGGTACGCAAGCAACTGGCGCTTGGAGTCCCGGTTGCGCTTGCCGACGGCAGATGGATCGATTCAGAACAAATCCTGGGGCCGCCGGTGCCAGGCGTAAAACTCGTCGTGGTCGGCGATGCCGGAAGTACCGCGGGAATGGTCCCGTCCGTGCGCGATGCCGACGCGCTGGTCATCGAGGCGACTTTTCTGGATCGTGACGCGGCAATCGCCCGCACGCATGGCCATCTGACCTCGACCGAAGCCGCCACGCTCGCCGCCGCCGCGGGCGTGAAGCGCTTGATCCTCACCCATATCTCCGGCCGGTACCGGCCGGAACAGATCCTGGCGGAAGCCCGCGAGATTTTCCCCGCAACGACGATCGCGGCAGATCTGGATCGGTTTACGGTGTAACTGCTAATGAGGCCGCCCGGTGTTGCGACCCAAGCCGGGAAAAAAGATCGCCCTCCAACCCCGGCTCCTCTAGGATACTCTCGAGACTTCTCAATTCGATCTCGGAGATCCGACCCGATGCTACCTCGTACTGCATTGATCCAACTTGGCAAGCTTCTGGCCAGAGATCTCAACGAGACCGGATCAGTCAATGACAGCCTGCGCGATGTCGGGCATGCGCTGGCGGCCCATCCGCCGAGCATGCTCGAACTGCTCGATCTGATCGCCACCGAAAGCCGGAAGAAGAAACCCAATCCGGCGCTCGTCACCGCCTTCACCTTCATGGCTGGGCAGGGCCTCGAAGAGTTGCGCTATGGTGTCGAACGGAACCTCGTCGCCTCGATCGAAGGCGTTGCCGCCGTGCGGGCAAAAGTGCTGTCGCTGGCGCAGGGCGGCAAACTCGAAGCGGACGCGCTTTATCCGGTCTTGCGCCAATTCGTGATAGCCAAGCTTGATCTGGGCGACGAACTCCAGGCGGTCATGGCAGCCTCGATCGATCACGGCCCAGGTCCCGTCATGCCGGGCAAGGCGGACATCGACCATTTCCTGCGTGACATGGCACGCCAGCATGACGGCGACATCTTTGCGCTTCAGGCCCAGCTCGCAGAAAATATCGGCGTCTTTCCCGAAGACCAGCGGGGGGGCATCGTGGCCTTGGCACTGGCCGCCTCGGATGCCGCCTTGCGCGAGATTGCTGTCGGCTGGCTGCTGGATCCCGGCGCTGCGGCGCGGCGCGATACCGCCGCCCACCTGCATCAGGCCGTTGCCGCCGGACGAGTCAGCGGCACGATGCTGCGCAGGATGATCACGCTGCGCAACTGGATTCCCGAGGCGGAACGGGCGGCACTGGACGAAATCATCCGTGCCTGCCGTCAGAAGGGCGGCATCGAATGCACCCCGGCAAAAATGCCGGAGATCAAGGAGATCGCCGCTTCGAGCGTCGATGGCTCCGGTGCGCTGAGTATCTTCCTGATCGTCAAGGACGGGCGCAAGCAAGCCGCCGCAGCCTTACTGCTCAAGCAGGATATCGGCGTGCGCGATGCCTGGACCCGCCCGGCCCTGACCAAGGCCGATGCAGAGATGTTTCTGTTCCAGATCCGATCCCAGCTCGACGTTTATCCATGTAGCATCGATTTCGTGCGCGCGGCGTTGGGACATGCTCTGGCGGTAAATCTAGAGTCCGGCGTGCTGCCGCCCTTCGGGCTGGTCGATTTCGTGGAACGGGCGGGGCTGGCCTCGATCAATCCGGAAAGCCTCCCGGTCACGGAGCTGGTTGCGCGCCTGACCCGCGACCTGCCCGCCGATCGCCTGACCGGTGCCGCCGTGGCCAAGGCGCTTCAGGACAGCGCCGCGTGGCAAAGTGAATTTCCCTTCGTCGAAAGTTGGTTCGAAGACGATCGCGCAATCGAGTTGCTGCTTGGCGGCAAGCGCCTTTCGGCGAAGCGGCAGGCCGCTCTGGTGCTGGAGCAATATCTCCCCACGCGCCGCGCGCACTGGGCCGAAATCCTGGGATGGATGGCGCTTGTTCTGAAGCATGACGAAGAGGCAGGTGATCTGTGGCAGGATTTCGCCCTGGTCGCGCGCGAGCTTTTAGGAGAGCGCCGCCTGAGCGAAATCCCGCTGATGGTTTGGGTCGCCGAACTCACGGCGGAAGCCTGGAAGGCCCGTTCGGCTTCTTCTTAAGCGACGAGTTGGTTGTCGCGGGACGGTGTTCCATGGTAGCCCACCGCCTTTCCCGTCACCCGGAGCACCTCCCATGTCCGAACCCGCCGCCAACGGCCAAGACGGCGCCGCAGCGCAAGGCCCCGTTCTGATCATCAACGCTCAATATGTGCGCGATCTGAGCTTCGAGAATCCCCGGGCGCCGGAAAGCCTGATGGGACAGAGCGCCCCGCCGGAAGTGGGGGTCGAAATCGACGTCAAGGCGCGCCAGATCAGTCCCGAACTTTTCGAAGTCGTGCTGTCGTTCCAGGTTCAGGCCCGCACCGGCGACGATGTGGCGTTCCTGATCGAGCTGGATTACGGCGCGGTTCTGACGATTCGCAATGCCGCGCCCGAGATGATCGCGGCCTTGCTCCTGGTCGAAGCGCCACGCATCCTGTTCCCCTTCGCACGCGCCATCATCTCCAATGCGACCCGCGATGGCGGATTCCCGCCGCTGCTGCTCAATCCGGTCGATTTCGCCGATCTACAGCGGCGCAAGGCGCAGCAGGCCCAACAAGCCAGCGATACCGCGCAGGCGTAACCGACCCGATCGGTCAGTTCGTCTGGATCGCGACGCTCGTCGAGCCATGCAAACCGCCCGCAGCATCTTCGAACCGCACGAAGATGCGCGCGGTGGCAGGCGAAAAAGCGATCGGGCCGGTCGATTGCAGAAAGACCGAAAAAGTCGGGGTCGTGCCGGCGGCGTAATTCAGTGACAGGCTCGCGGCAGGCAGGCTCAGGCATTGGGCGGTGCTCGGGTTGGTCTGGCAAATCGTCGCCGATACCGGCAATCCCGCCTCACCTGTGTCGGCGGTCACGATGATCGGTGCCGTGGCCCCGAGATTCGAGCTGGCGACGGCGAAGGCACCTAAACCGCCATTCGGCAGGGTGACGATGCCGTCATGCGTACTGGTCGCGGCCAGCGCGATGATGTCCGCGACCGGCGTCGCGGAGAAGGTGAGATCGACCGTATCCACGCCAGTGACCGCGGCAGCCGGAGGCGCGTTGTTGCACGAGAAATCGAGCGGCACGGCCAGCGCACTGAAAGCCGTCGCGCCGCGCAGGGAAACCAGGAAGCTCTGCACCCCATTGTTACCGGGAATCGCCACCGAGGTGTCGGGCGTACCGGTCAGGGTGTTGGTCGCCGAATCCGTCGTCTGAAAGTCGAGCGTCAGCCCGGCCGGCGTCACAGCGCCGAGCGCGATCTGGCAATTGTCGAGCGCACCTGCCCCGGAATTGATCATCGTCGCAAAAATCGTCACCGCGCTGCCGAGTTCGACCGAGCGTGACCCCGGCAAGACCGAAGCGACGAGTGCCGGCGGTGCCGCCAGGATTTCCTTGATCGTCCGGCTGCCGGTATCGGCCACGAAAACATTACCAGCGCCGTCGAGGGCAACGGCCTCGGGCCGGTTGAACCCACTGCCAAGCCGCAGAACCGTGACGAACCCTCCGGATGCCAGGATCTCGTCGATCTCGTTGTTGCCGGTATCGGCCACGAAAACATTACCGCTGTCATCGACCGCAACCCCTTCCGGGCTGGTAAAGCCGTTGCCGATCGTGACGATACCGCCGCCGGCCAGGATTTCCGCGACCCGCCGGTTGCCCTGATCGGCGACGAAGACGTTGCCGCCAGCGTCCACGGCAACCCCGGCCGGGCCGCTGAATCCGGCGGCCAGCGTCTTCACATTGGTGAAACCGCCTGCCGCGACGATTTCCTTGACCGCATTGTTGCCGGTGTCAGCGACGAAAACGTTCCCGGCGCGATCAACCGCGACAGCCTGGGGAAAGCTGAAGCCGCTGCCCAGCGTCTTCACAGTCGTAAAACCATCGGCCGCCACAATCTCTTTGATCGCATTGTTGCCGGCATCGGCCACATAGACATTGCCGGCGCCATCAACGGCGACGCCTTCGGGCAGATTGAACCCGCTGCCCAGCGTCGCCACGGTAACGAAAGCACCGGACGCCAAAATTTCCTTGACCGCATTGTTGTTCTGATCGGCAACGAAGACATTTCCCTGCGCATCGACGGCAACACCCGATGGACTGTTGAACCCGCTGCCGAGCGCCACGATGGTTTGTGCCTGAACCACGGTCGAGGCGAGGCCACAGGCAGCTACGATGATTGCCGGGAGAAGACGAACTGATGAAGGCATGGAGAATCCACCTTAGAAGAAGCCGTTTGGCCTCATCCTATCCGCTTAGCGTGACAGTTTTTCGGGCCTCGCTAAGCTCTGAGCCAGAGCGGCTCCTTCAGACTTTCGATCAGGAGGCGGTGAGCCGCCAGTTCGCTCGCCAGCGCGGCATGGGGCCGGGGCGGCCGGGCCACGCGGCGGATCGGGCCGATGGTGCCGTTGGCTTGCCCGCCGGCATTGGCGGCGAGCCCGAGATCCGGCTGCTGGCCGCCCATCAATTCGAGATATACCTTGGCAAGCAGACGCGTATCGATCATCGCACCATGCTTCGCCCGTTCCGACAGATCGATGCCGAAGCGACGGCACAGCGCGTCCAGGCTGGCACCGGCCCCGGGAAATTTCCGCCGCGCCAGTTGCAGCGTATCAACGATCTCATTGCCCAAACGGTCCCGGCCACAGCGTTTCATCTCGGCCTGAAGAAAGCGCACATCGAACTCGGCATTGTGCGCAATCAGCCGGGCATCATGTAAAAATGCTGTGAAGCGGTCGGCTTGGTCGACGAAGAGCGGCTTGTCGTTGAGAAATTCGCTGGACAGCCCGTGTACCGCCTTCGCTTCCTCGGGCATGTCACGCTCGGGATTGCAGTAGAAATGCAGTTCCTGGCCGGTCGGCAGGAGATTGACCAGCTCGATGCAGGCGACCTCAACGATCCGGTGACCGTCTGCCGGGTCAAGGCCGGTTGTTTCGGTATCGAGGACGATTTCGCGCATTGCGATAGGCCGTTCCGCTGCCGTGGTTCATGCGGATCAATCTGACGAAACCGAGCAGCATTTTCAAGCTATGGCGTTTATCGAGCCCGGTTTCGACGACATAAGGGGTCCGCCGACGCTTTTCCCGATCCGGCAATTGCTGGGCAAGGATATCACGCAAGCGCTTGGCGCTCATGCCACGCCGGCCCAATACCCGTTGCCGCTGAAGAAAGGGCGGAGCGGACGTCACGATCACCGCATCGCACCACCGGTCGCCACCGGTCTCGTAGAGCAGCGGCACGTCGCGAACGACGATCGGCACGCGACGGCACGCGGCGACAGCGAGGAAGCGTCGTTCTTCGGCCGCAACGGCGGGATGAAGAATCGACTCCAACCGCCGCAGAGCGGCCGGATTACCGAACACCAGCCGACCGAGCGCCGGCCGATTGATGCCGTTTTGCAGCGTGCCGATCCCTGGAAAAGCATCGAGCACGGCGCGCACCGCAGCCCCGTTGGAGCCGAGCAAGGCATGAACCGTGGCGTCGGCATCATGCACGGGTATCCGCAGCCGGCGCAGCATGGTCGCCGCCGCCGACTTCCCCATGCCGATCGAACCGGTCAGGCCGATCACGATCATAGTGGTAAAGTTGCCTCCACGGCGCGGCGCAACCCGTTATCGACCGCAGGGTCGACCCCGAACCAACTCGCAAAAGCCGGCCGCGCCTGATGCAGCAGCATGCCCAACCCATCGACCGCAAGATTGCCGCGCGCCCGTGCCGCCGCCAGCAACGGCGTTTCGAGCGGGACATAGACGATATCGCAGACGATGGTCCCGTTTGGCAGCAGCGACAGGTCCAGCGGCAGCGGGCCTTGCCCGGTCATGCCGAGGATTGTCGCATTGATCAGGAGGTGACAACTAGCCACTGCGACCATTCGCAAAGACCAAGGCCAGGCTTGGAGCGCCGGCCCGAACTCCTGCACCAAAGCCGCTGCACGCGCGTCGGTTCGGTTGACGATGCGCACGCACGTCTCGCCAGCATCGAGCAACGCCGCCGCAATCGCCCGCGCCGCCCCGCCCGCCCCGATCAGCATCACGGGGCCTTGCCCCGGCACCCAATGCGGGGCCGCTTGGCGCAAGCTCTCGACGAAACCATAGCCATCCGTCGAACGGCCTTCGAGCGTGCCGTCCGGCCGCACGATCACCAGATTGACCGAACCGGTTCGGCGTGCCGCGGCATCGGTGTGATCGACGATGCGGAAGGCGGCTTCCTTATGCGGAACCGTGACGTTGCAGCCGGCAAACCCCAATACCGGCAGCGCGCGCAGCGCCTGTTGCAAATCTTCCGGCCGAACCGCCAAAGGGACATAAGCGCCGACGATGCCGTATTGCTTCAACCAGTAACCATGCAGGGCCGGTGAGCGGGAATGCCCGACCGGCCAGCCCATGACTCCCGCCACGACGAAATTGCTCATACCGCAAGCACTCCTTGCCCGCGCAAAAAACCCAGCAGCGGCAAAAGCGGCAGGCCTAGCACGGTAAAGAAATCGCCCTCAATCCGTTCAAAGAGCTGCGCGCCCGGCCCTTCCAACTGGTAGGCGCCGGGCGATGCCAGGAACGCCTCCTTAATCAGGGTTAGATAATCCTCGATAAAACAATCGGACAGGGCTCGCATGGTCAGCGTTGCGGTGGCGACGGTGTGCCAGAGGCGCTCGCCACCCCGCAGGACGATCGCGGCTGTCACCAACCGATGGCTTTTCCCGCGAAGTGCCCGCAAATGCGCCCGAGCCTGGGCGATTGTCTCGGGCTTGTCGTACCAGACACCGTCGCAATCGAGTATCTGATCAGCACCGATCACCAGTGATGCCGGGTGGCGGGTCGATATCTGCATGGCCTTGAGGCGGGCCAGTTCGACGGCGCAGGCCTCGACCGAGGCCCGTTGCGCTCGGAACGCCAGTTTCAAGGCACTTTCATCGATCGCGGCCGGCTCAGCCGCGGCCGGCGCACCGGCATTTTTCAGCAAGGCCAGTCGGATGGGGCTGGCCGAAGCCAAAATCAGCGGCTGCATGATTTACGCCTCCGTGCCGTGGCGCTTGGCCAGCAGCTTGAGGATCGCCGCCGCGGTTTCCTCGATCGACCGGCGGGTGACATCGATGACCGGCCATTTATGCTCGTGGAACAACCGCCGCGCCGCCGTGATCTCGGCCCGAACCGCTTCGAGATCGACATAGGGCGTGGTCGGGTCTTGCTGGATGGCGTTCATCCGATTGCGCCGAATTGCGATCAATCGTTCCGGATCGTTGGTCAGCCCGACGACCAGCGGCCGCGTCGCCGCACAGAGTTCAGGCGGCAGCGTCGCGCCCGGAACCAGCGGCACATTGGCCGCCTTGATCCCGCGATTCGCCAGATAGATACAGGTCGGGGTCTTGGACGTGCGCGATACGCCAGTGAGTATCACATCCGCTTCGTTCAACCCCCATGGCGCCTGACCATCATCATGGGTCATCGCGAAGGTCATCGCGTCAATCCGCTGAAAATATTCGTGATTCAGCAGATGCTGCTGGCCCGGCAAATTGCGCGCCGCGCGACCGAGAAACGCACCGAGCGCGTTGATCGCCGGATCGAGCACGGGGATCGCCGGCATATTGAGCCGGCGACAACATTCCTGGAGCGGCTGGCGCAAGGTCTCGTTGACCAGAGTATAGAGCACGACACCCGGATTAGCGTCGACCCCGGCGATAACCCGCTCGAGCTGGGTGCGTGTGCGTACCATCGACCAGATATGCTCGATCGCCTCGGCATCCTCGAACTGAACCAGAGCGGCGCGCGCCAGGGAGTGGACGGTTTCGCCGGTGGAATCGGACACCAGATGAAGGTGAAAGCGGATTTCAGTCACGGCCGCGCCACATGTCTGTGGATAAGTCGGGGGCATGTGGGGATAAGCATATGGTTTGCCACAAAGGCCGGAAAACGATACCGGCATCCGGGGTAACCCTCCCAAGCCCCGTCCCGCCGGGATAAATACCGGCGATCCCATCCCGATATGGGAAGAAAAAACTCCGCGCCGTAGTTTTCCACATTATCCCCATATTGCTTGTCGGCCGAGAAACCGTCAATTTACCGCAGGTTATCGCCAATTTTGTCAATCGATCCTATGAACCCAGCCTACTTGGCGATTCAGCGGCCGGCCTGTGGATAATTTTCGCTTCAGTGGTATTCCCCATTTCGCACAAAGCCTACTACCTCTACCTTCTAACCACAAAGAGCCCTTCCAGGAGAGTATGAGTCCAACGTATAACTCATTTCAGCATAGACAAGGACCATCCGCGGCCATGAAAACCGAAGACAAGCTCCTGCTTCGCGCACTCCGTGGAGTGCCGGTCGAGCGGCACCCGTTCTGGCTGATGCGCCAGGCCGGCCGATATCTGCCGGAATATCGCGAACTCCGCGCCCAAGCCGGCAGCTTTCTCAGCCTGTGCTTCAACCCGGATCTCGCAACCAAAGTTACGTTGCAGCCGATTCACCGCTACGGCATGGACGCGGCAATCCTGTTTTCCGATATCCTCGTCGTGCCACTGGGTCTCGGCCAGGAAGTTGGCTTTCAGGAGGGAGAAGGCCCTAAGCTCGAACCAATCCGGGACGCTTCCGGTCTCGCCCGACTGGCTTCGTCACTCGATCTGGCTAAACTCGAGCCGATTTACGAGACCGTGCGTCGGGTCCGCCGGGAATTGCCGCCGGAAACCGCGCTGATCGGGTTTGCCGGGGCACCCTGGACGGTCGCGACCTATGTCGTCGAAGGCGGTTCGAGCCGCGAGTTTTCGGCGGTGAAAAGCTGGGCTGCCGCGGACAAACCCGGTTTCACCAAATTGATCGACCGGTTGACTGAGGCGACGATCGCGCATCTGACCGCGCAGGTTATGGCCGGCGCGGAGATCGTCCAATTGTTCGACAGCTGGGCCGGGGCGCTCGACGGGGAAGCTTTTCACAATTGGGTTATCGAACCGACCAAGCGGATCGTGACTGCGCTGAAAGCCGTCAAACCGACTCTGCCGATTATCGGCTTTCCCAAGGGGGCCGGCGCCAAATACCTCGGTTACGCCAGGGAAACCGGCGTCGATGTCCTGGGACTTGATCCTGACGTACCGCTCACCTTTGCCCGCGATGTCCTCCAACCGGTTGCAGCACTTCAAGGCAATCTCGACCCCAACTTGCTGATGTCCGGCGGCCTTGCTATGGAGACGCGGATTCGGGAGATTTTATCGGCACTCGGCAAAGGTAAGTTCGTGTTCAATCTGGGGCATGGCATCCTGCCGACCACGCCGATGAGCCATGTCGAGCGGCTGTCGGAGATCTTGCGTACAACCTCGGCACGCAGTTGAAGCGGATCCGACGGATATTATGAAAACCGCCATCGTTCTGTTCAATCTGGGTGGTCCGGACGGGCAGAGCGCTGTCCGGCCATTCCTGTTCAATTTGTTCTTCGATCCAGCGATCATCGGCCTGCCCCGCCCGCTGCGCTGGCTCATCGCCCGCTGGATTTCGAGCCGCCGGGCTCCGATCGCCCGTGAAATCTATGGTCAGATCGGCGGAGGCTCCCCCCTGCTGGCCAATACCGAGGCACAGGCTGAGGCGTTGGAACGGGCGCTCGGGCCGGGCTTCAAATGCTTCATCACCATGCGTTACTGGCACCCGCGCGCCGACGCGCAGGCCCGCGCCGTGGCGGCTTGGCAGCCGGATCGGGTGATTCTGGTACCGCTCTATCCGCAATTCTCTGCGACGACCACCGCGTCCTCGCTGCGCGAATGGCGTGCGGCGGCCGGGCGCGCCGGCTTGCGCGCACCGGAAACGACCTTGTGCTGTTATCCGGACGAGCCGGGCTTCGTCGCAGCGATCGCCGGGCGGGTTCGCGACGGGATGGCCCGCCTGCCGCAATCTTCGACGCCGCCCCGCCTGCTGTTTTCCGCCCATGGGTTGCCCCAAAAGGTGGTCGATGCCGGTGATCCCTATCAATGGCAAGTCGAGCGTAGCGTTGCTGCGGTGGTCGCCGCCTTGGGCATCCCCGGGCTCGATACCGTGCTGTGCTATCAGAGCCGGGTCGGACCCTTGAAATGGCTTCAGCCATCGACCGAAGCGGAGATTGAACGGGCCGGCGCCGACGGAGTCCCGCTCGTCGTCGTGCCGATCGCCTTTGTCTCGGAACATTCGGAAACGCTGGTCGAACTGGATATCGAATATCGCCACGTCGCCGAGCAACATGGCGTGCCGGCCTATATCCGGGTCCCGACCGTCGATATCCTGCCCCAATTCATCAATGGCCTGGCTGGGGAGATCCGACGCACGCTGGACAGGGGCGAAACCCTTTGTTCGGCCCGAGGCGGCCGGCTCTGCCCGATGGAAGCACGGCTTTGTGCTTTCGCGACACGAGGATGACATGAACTTTCTTGCCAATGCCTACCCATGGCTCAAAACGCTTCATATCGTCAGCGTCATCGCGTGGATGTCGGGCTTACTCTATCTGCCGCGGATTTTTGTCTATCACGTCTCGGCGCCGGCAGGGTCGGTCCAGTCTGAAACCTTCAAGATCATGGAAGCGAAGCTCAGCCGGCTCATCATGCTGCCGGCGATGATCGCAACGGTGATTTTCGGCGGGCTGTTGGCCGGGCAGCCCGGCGTCGCCACGCAAGGATGGTTTCACGTGAAATTGCTGCTGGTGGTCGGGCTGCTGGCCTATCACCATCTGCTCGGCCGATGGCGCGGTGCTTTTGCCGGGGATCGAAATCGTCACTCGGCGCGTTTCTATCGCATGATCAACGAAATCCCGGCCGTGATCATGGTCATCGTCGTCGCCCTCGTTGTGGTCAAACCCTTTTGATTGTTGGGTGGATCAATTTCGTCGATCGACGACCACGCAATGCCATTTGACTTGTTCCGTCGGGTCGCCTAAAGAACGGGGGCAGCCGGTCGTTCGGCACCGTCTTTCCCGTGAAGTGTTTTCTGTATGTGAGTGATCCCGGCAGGGTCGACCCGCCCGATTCACCCAGTACGCCACCCGGGCTCTTCCTCCCGTCTTCCCCCTCCGTGACGCGACATACCCTATGAATCTCCAAGAATTGAAGCGAAAGACTCCGGCGGAGCTGCTTGCTTTCGCTGAAGATTTGCAGATCGA
>JAXDMU010000035.1:0-3170 GCA_034665905.1 Aliidongia sp.
GATGCGCTGAACTGATTTAAGTTTTGCGTTCGAGGCCGCCGGCGACGGCGGCCTCGTCGGTCTGATGAAGCGATACCGCCCCGCGGCTCGGAATTCCGAGCGGGCAGGGTAGGT
Source organism: Aliidongia sp. (assembly GCA_034665905.1). Lineage (GTDB taxonomy): Bacteria > Pseudomonadota > Alphaproteobacteria > ATCC43930 > CGMCC-115725 > JAXDMU01. The sequence continues at coordinate 115 of JAXDMU010000035.1, forward strand.
CGCTCCATCGGCCCCAGGGTTGCCCCAGTCGGGCGATTAGCTCAGCGGTAGAGCGTCTCGCTTACACCGAGAGGGTCGGCGGTTCGAATCCGTCATCGCCCACCATCACCGACGGCAAGTTGTGTCAGTGTGGTTGCATTTGCGGTCATGGGGCGTTAGAATTTTATTAATCTTTAGGAAAATGGCCCTAATATGGGCACAGCCTCTCGATTCGTGCCATGTTATATAAAGCTTAAAGCTGCGCCTTTAAGGAAAGCGAACGGTCCATGAGCGATATTACTCCGACTCAAACTTCCACGACGCTGAGGCTGAAGCCCTCGGTCAATGACAGCAATACGGCGCAAAACCGCGGCCAATCCGCGAACGCCCCGACAGCCGCCGCCAACGCCCCGACCGGTGCCGTACCGGTAACGGATTCGGTGACGATCAGCGCAACCGCTCAGGCGGCTGCCGGCGGACACCTCACCGGCACGCCGCTGAGCGAGGAGGACGCGCAGAACACCGCCGCCGATCTACGTCAGCAGATCAGTTTGCAGGGCCTGTCGGCTTCGGCCAAGCAAAACGCCGCCGTTTTAGCGTTGATTCGGCCGCGCCGCTAAGGATTGCCCCGAGCGGGTGCCACCGGTTTTCCGGACGGCGCCCCGCTTCGTATGACGCGGATACCGCTCGCAAATCTGCATTGCGCGGAAATTCAGTCAGACCCACAGCGCCGCGCTTGACTGCATGAGAGCGAGGGCGTAGCAAGGCGACCTCGCTGCGGGATGGGGGTGTAGCTCAGTTGGTTAGAGCGCCGGCCTGTCACGCCGGAGGTCACGGGTTCGAGTCCCGCCACTCCCGCCATTCCGTATCGAGACCGTAACGATCCGCTTCCCCCTTAGGGCATGATGGTCGGCGGTATTTTCGGGATTTTCCCCCGATGCCCCTTTATATCTGCCGAACGGCGGCGCGGGTCCGGGTGGCGATCCAAAGGGCCGGCATCTGCTTTTGCCGCCTTACCTTTCGCCGAGTTTTTCAGCCAGGACCGAGAAGCTGACATGACATTGCCCAGCTTGCTGAATGACTATCTGCCGATCCTGGTCTTTCTGGGGATCGCGCTGTTCGTCGGCATCGCCGCAGTTGGCCTGCCATTCCTGCTGGCCGAACAGCGGCCGGATGCGGAAAAGCTATCTCCCTATGAGTGCGGTTTCGAGCCGTTCGACGATGCCCGCCGCAAGTTCGATGTGCGCTTCTACCTCGTGGCGATCCTGTTCATCATCTTCGATCTCGAAGTGGCGTTCCTGTTTCCCTGGGCGGTGACGCTGGGTGAGATCGGCATGCTGGGCTTCTGGTCGATGGTCGCTTTTCTCGGTGTGCTGACCGTGGGCTTCATCTACGAATGGAAGAAGGGAGCGCTGGAATGGGAATGATCGGATCGAACCTCGTACCGATTCCGCCGGGTGCCACGCAGGATGCGCTGCTGAAGACGGTTGCCGACGAAATTCAGGACAAGGGATTCGTCGTCGCCTCGGTCGATAAGCTGGTCAATTGGGCGCGCACCGGCTCGATGTGGCCGATGACCTTCGGACTGGCTTGTTGCGCCGTCGAAATGATGCATGCGTATGCGGCGCGCTATGATCTCGACCGGTTCGGCGTGTTTCCGCGGCCGAGCCCGCGCCAATCCGACGTCATGATCGTCGCCGGCACGCTGACCAACAAGATGGCGCCGGCCCTGCGCAAGGTCTACGACCAGATGGCCGAGCCGCGCTGGGTGATTTCGATGGGCTCCTGCGCCAATGGCGGTGGCTATTATCATTACAGCTACAGCGTCGTGCGCGGTTGCGACCGCATCGTGCCGGTCGATATCTATGTGCCGGGCTGCCCGCCCACGGCCGAAGCGCTGGTCTATGGCATTTTGCAGCTGCAAAAGAAGATCCGCCGCTCCAGCGTCTTCGCGCGCTGAAGCCGCCCGAATCCAGCCGAGGCATCATGTCCCAAGCGCTCACTGAGTTCGGCTCCACCGTCTCGCAAGCCCTCGCCCAGAACGTGACCAAGATGGAGGTCATTCACGGCGAGCTGATTCTGTGGGTACCGCGCGCCGCGATCGTGCCGGCGCTGATTTTCCTGCGCGACGATTCGCGCTGCCTGTTCAACATGCTGGTCGATATCACCGCGGTCGATTACCCGGCCCGGCCGGAGCGATTCGAGATTGTCTACAATCTGGTGAGTTTGCGGCTGAACCGTCGGGTGCGGGTCAAATGCACGACCGACGAGGATACGCCGGTACCATCCGTCGTGCCGGTCTACAGCACCGCCGGCTGGTTCGAGCGCGAGGTCTGGGACATGTTCGGCGTGTTCTTCACCGACAATCCCGATCTGCGCCGGCTTCTGACCGATTACGGCTTCGAAGGGCATCCGCTGCGCAAGGATTTTCCGCTGACCGGCTATGTCGAGCTGCGCTACGACGATGCGGAAAAGCGCGTGGTCTACGAGCCGATCAAGCTCCGGCAGGAATTCCGCAGTTTCGATTTCCTGTCGCCCTGGGAGGGCATGAACAGCATCCTGCCCGGCGACGAGAAGGCGGAGAAGTAAGATGTCGAGCCCCGTGCCCCAGATCGCCGCCCCCGCCGGTGCCGATATCAAGAACTACAACATCAATTTCGGCCCGCAGCATCCGGCGGCCCATGGCGTGCTGCGCCTGGTGCTGGAGATGGATGGCGAGACGGTCGAGCGCTGCGACCCGCATATCGGGCTGCTGCATCGCGGTACCGAAAAGCTGATCGAATACAAGACCTATCTCCAGGCGCTGCCCTATTTCGACCGGCTCGATTACGTGGCGCCGATGTCGCAGGAGCACGCCTTCGCGCTCGCGACTGAAAAGCTGCTGGGCATTACTGCCCCGCCGCGCGCGCAATATATCCGCGTGCTCTTTGCCGAGATTTCGCGCATCGCCAATCATCTGCTCAACATCACGACCTTCGCCATCGATGTCGGCGCGATCACGCCGGTGCTGTGGGGCTTTGAAGATCGCGAGCGGTTGATGGAGTTCTACGAGCGGGTCTCGGGTGCGCGCCTTCATG
>JAXDMU010000036.1:0-4012 GCA_034665905.1 Aliidongia sp.
CCGGCAATGTCTGGGACGATGCCGGCGAGGCATTTCCCGACGAGGGTGCAGAGGACAGCCCGCGGCCGGCGCTGCTCCTGTTGCCGATCCTGATGTTCCTGGATGGGTTCTCGCTGATCGTGGCACTGGTTTGCCGCCCGATCGCGGCGGCGCCGCTGATCCTGGCTGGTGCGCTCCTCTGGGCGCTGCTGCGCGATCTTTTGGGTCTGGGAGCACCCTGGGCGCTCGGCCTCTGCCTTTCGGCCTGGCTCGGCGCGCATTTTCTGGAGCGCAATATCGATCAGGCGATCAAGGCTATCGAATCGGCGGAATCGAGCGCGATGCGCGGCGCCGCCCAGCGCAGCCGGGCGCTCGGGCGGGTGGTCCATCTCGCGCTTTACGCCTGTGCCGCGATCATACCGATCGCCTTCACCCTGCTGCTGATCGGGGTCTTGCACGGCCCCTCCTGGTTCCCCGCCTCGCTGACGCACCCTGCGGGCGCGCTGGTCCCGTCGTCACTCGCATGGGGCCTCGCTGTGATCCCGGCACTCGTCGCCGTGACCACCCGCTATTACTGGCACCCGGTCGCCCGCTATGCCACGCTCCTGGGCGGCAAGCGCAAATTCACCGTGGCGGCGCGAAGCGAGCCGGAATAGCGCCGGGCGACGGGCTGGTGCGCAATCCTTCGGGCACGCCGCAGGCGCGGCTTGTGCTATCCCTCGCCCGATCAGCGGAGAGATTGCCTGCATGACCGAGTCCGATGAAATCCGCCGCAAGCGGCTGTTGTTCCGTTCCTGGCACCGCGGCACCAGAGAAGCCGATCTGCTGCTCGGTTCCTTCGCCGACCGAAACCTCGCCGGCTTCACCGCGGCGGAACTCGATGCCTATGAAAATCTGATCGAAGAGAACGATGCCGATCTGTGGGATTGGCTGATCGGCCACGCGCCGGCACCGGCCCTCCATGATCCCGCCCTCATCGCCCGCATCCGAAATTTCCGCTACACGGCACGGCCCGCTTGATCCCGCTTCACACATTGCTGGCCAAGCCCGGCAAGATTCAGCTGTATGGCGCGCCCGAAGGCCATGACGCCCATGTGCTGAGCGACCTGATCACCGGCGGCTTCGCCACCAGCCTGCTCCATATCTGCCGCGACGACGGGCATATGGACCAGTTTCGCGCCGCCATCGGCTTTTTCGCGCCCGATATCGAGGTGCTGAGCTTCCCGGCCTGGGATTGCCTGCCCTATGACCGGGTCTCGCCCAATGCCGAGATCGTCAGCCGTCGCATCGAGACGCTGACCAAGCTGACGGACGACCCGGAGAGCAAAAAACGCCGCATCGTGCTGACCACGGTCAACGCCGCGGTGCAACGCGTGCCGGCGCGCAAGCTGCTACGCGACCGCACCCTGGTGCTGAAGCTGGGCCAGAGCATGCCGACCGACCGGTTGCTGAGCTTCCTGCAATCGAACGGCTATGTCCGCACCGAGACGGTGCGCGAAGCCGGCGAGTTCGCCGTGCGCGGCGGCATCGTCGATCTGTTTCCGGCCGGCGCCCCCGAGCCGTTGCGCCTGGATTTCTTCGGCACGGAGATCGATGCGATCCGGCAATTCGACCCGATGACCCAGCGATCGACCGCCAAGCTCGACACCATCGCGCTGAAGCCGGTCAGCGAAGTGCTGCTCGACCAGAACACGATCAGCCGGTTCCGCACGCGCTATCGCGACCTGTTCGGCACAGTCGCCCCCGATGACGTGCTCTATGGCGCGGTCAGCGAAGGCCGCCGCCATGTCGGCATGGAACATTGGTTGCCGCTCTATTACGAAACGCTGGAGACTTTGTTCGATTACCTGCCCAGGGCAATCGTCAGTTTCGATCACCATGCCGAGGAAGTCCGCGCCACCCGCCTCGAATCGATCGCCGAATTCTACGCCGCCCGGCAAAGCCTGACCGCAACCCGCGCGATTGATGCCGCGATGCTCTATAAGCCGGTGCCGCCCGATCTGCTGTTTCTAGGCGAGGCGGATTGGCAGCGCGTGCTGGCGACGCGGGCCGTCGCAAACCTCACCGCCTTCCCGCCCCCACCCGAAGCACCGATCGTAAGCTACGATGCCGGCGCCCGCCCCGGCCTCGATTTCGCCGTGGCGCGCACCGATCCAAAAATCAATGTCTTCGATGTCGTGCGCGACCGGATCGCGACCCTCAAGGCCGCCGGCCGTAAGGTCGCCGTTGCGGCCTTCACCAAGGGCGCGGCCGATCGTCTGGCCCATGTGCTGACCGAGCGCGGCATCGAGGGCGTCGAGCCTGCGGAGAACTGGGCCGCCCTTCAGGAATTGAGCCCACGCCGGGTCGGCCTTGTCGTGCTGCCGCTGGAGCACGGCTTCGAGGCCGGGCGGCTCACGCTGATTTCCGAGCAGGATATTCTGGGCGATCGCCTCAGCCGCCCGCCGCGCCGCAAGCGCTCCAACACCGACAAATTCATCGCCGAGGTCTCGGCCCTGTCGCTGGGCGATCTGGTCGTGCATGCCGATCACGGCATCGGCCGCTATGAAGGGCTGATGACGCTCGATGTCGGCGGGGCCGCGCATGATTGCCTGAAGGTGATCTATCAGGGCGACGACAAGCTGTTCGTGCCGGTCGAGAACATCGAGATCCTGTCGCGCTACGGCTCCGAGGATGCCGCAGCCAATCTCGACAAGCTGGGCGGCGTCGGCTGGCAATCGCGTAAAGCGCGCGTCAAGCAGCGCATCAAGGACATCGCCGAATCGCTGATCAAGGTCGCGGCCGAACGCGAAATTCGCGAGGGGGAGCCGATCGCGACGCCCGAGGGCCTGTACGACGAATTCGCCGCGCGCTTCCCCTATCCCGAGACCGAGGACCAACTGAGCGCCATTGCGGAGACCTTGAGCGACATGGCGTCGGGCAAGCCGATGGACCGGCTGATCTGCGGCGATGTCGGCTTCGGCAAGACCGAGGTGGCGCTGCGCGCCGCCTTCGTCGCGGCCATGTCGGGCCATCAGGTCGCCGTGGTCGTGCCGACCACTTTGCTGTGCCGCCAGCATTTCCGCACGCTGACCAAGCGGCTGCAAGGGCTGCCGCTCAAGGTCGGACAACTCTCGCGGCTGGTCAATGCCAAAGATAGTGCCGAGATCAAGAAGGGCTTGGCCGACGGCACGATCGACATCGTGGTCGGCACGCATGCGATCCTGGCCAAGGGCATCGAGTTCAAGGATCTGGGCCTGCTGATCGTCGATGAAGAGCAGCATTTCGGCGTGGCGCAGAAGGAACGGCTGAAGCGCCTCAAGGCCAATGTCCATGTCCTGACCCTGACCGCGACGCCGATCCCGCGCACGCTCCAGATGGCGCTGTCGGGCGTGCGCGAGATGAGCCTGATCGCGACGCCGCCGGTCGATCGCCTCGCGGTGCGCACCTTCGTCATGCCCTATGACCCGGTGGTGGTGCGCGAGGCGATCTTGCGCGAGCGCAATCGTGGCGGGCAGAGCTTCTATATCGTGCCGCGCATCAAGGATCTGGACGAGGTCAAAGAGGAACTGACCCGCCTCGTGCCCGAGATCAAGGTGGCGATCGCCAATGGCCGGATGTCGCCGACCGAACTCGAAGACGTCATGACCGCCTTCGACGACGGCAAATACGACATGCTGCTGGCGACCAACATAGTGGAAAGCGGCCTCGACATTCCGGCGGCCAACACCATCATCCTGCACCGCGCCGAAATGTTCGGCCTGGCCCAACTTTACCAACTCAGGGGCCGGGTCGGACGCGGCAAGGTCCGGGCCTATGCCTATCTGACCGTGCCGCCGAGCAAAGCGGTGACCGAGACGGCGATGAAGCGGCTCGAAGTGATGCAGACGCTGGATACGCTCGGCGCCGGATTCCAGCTGGCGAGCCACGATCTCGATATCCGCGGTGCCGGCAATCTTTTGGGCGACGAGCAATCGGGCCATATCCGCGAGGTCGGCATCGAGCTTTACCAGCATCTTTTGGAAGAAGCCGTGGCCGAAGCGCGCGCGCGGGC
>JAXDMU010000037.1:0-3049 GCA_034665905.1 Aliidongia sp.
GGCACGGCGTGCGCGATATCGGAGCCCACGAGCCGGGCGATCGGCTGGCGGGGATAGAGAAAGACCAGTGCGGTCAGGCCGAGGGCGCCGGCCCCGACCGACGAGATCGACACCACGACACCCAGGATCACTCCGGTCGCGATGGTCAGGATCGCGGCCTTGCCGGGCGCCAATTCGCCCAGATGCCGGGCGGCGTAATCCTGAATCCGGGGCCGCATCATCACGGCGACCGCCGTTACGACCAGAGAGACGCCCAGCACCAGCGAAATCACCGCAGCCATTTCGGGGGTCTGCACGCCGACCCGGCTCATGACCGCCAGCGTGAGCAGTGCCGCCGGCATGCTGCCGGTGGCGAGCCAGCCGGTGATGCGCCAGTTGACCGTTCCGGCCAAGCCATGAACGCCGGTGCCGACGCTCTTGGTGATCGAGGCGAACAACAGATCGGTCCCCACAGCCGTTGCCGGGTGAAACCCGAACAACAGCACGAGAAGCGGCGTCATCAATGACCCGCCGCCGACCCCGGTCATCCCGACCAGAAGGCCGACACCAAAGCCGGTGCAGGAATAGAGGAGATTCATAGGCCTTTCCGGACGCTTGCGCTGGGTGGATCGGTTGCGTCATTGAAAGCGACGATCCTGCCACATGGTTTCATGCGGTTGCCGATGAAGTCAATAAACCGCCATAGGACGCATGGCCCTCTACCGAAACCGCGGCCGCTGAAGCGTCACGTCTCGTCTTCCAGCCGTTCCATATCCGCGTCGCTGAAGCCGAAATGATGGCCAATCTCGTGAATCAGCACATGACGCACCAGGGCCGTGAGATCCTCGCCGGTCTCACACCAGTAATCCAGGATTGGCCGGCGATAGAGGAAAATCATGTCGAGGTCGTCTGGACTGGCGCCGACGCTCCTGCGGGTCAGTGCCACGCCGCGATAGAGGCCGAGGATGTCGAAGGGGCTATCCAAGCCCATCTCGCGCTCGACCGCTTCGTCGGGAAACTCGTCGATGCGGATGACGATGTCGTTCAGATGGCAGGCGAGTTCGGGCGGTATGTCGTCAAGCGCTTGCCGCGCCAGGGCTTCGAGGTCGGCTGCGCTCGGCGCAAGACGGGGAGGGGGCTGATTCATGAATGCATCGCTTGCTCTTCGGGAACGTTCCCGCAAGGATCAGGCCGATCTGTGAGGAGGAACAACATGGTGGAAAAGCTTTCCGGTGCGGCGCGGGATTCGGCTTTAGCCGGGCTTTCGGGCTGGGCGCCGCTCGAAGCCCGGGATGCGATCGGAAAATCGTACCGCTTCAAGAATTTCAATGAAGCGTTCGGCTTTATGGCACGGGTGGCGCTGGCCGCCGAGAAGGCCGATCATCATCCAGAATGGTTCAATGTCTATAACAAGGTCGATATCGTGCTGACGACGCATGATGCCGCGGGCCTGTCGTCACGCGACATCGAATTGGCCAAGGCGATCGACAAAATATTCGGATCGTGAGCTGGGGGAGGGGGCGAGATCGCCTCGCCCACCGTTTCTAGCGGTCACGCGAAAATCGCCGGCGCTTGACGTGAGGTAATTTGTCGCATGTCAAGCGCCGGCGAATATGGAACCGGTTCTTCGACCAAAACGCTCGGACACGCGGGTTTTAGCCGCGACCATCAGGGGTACTTGGGTGAAAACGAGGCAAATTTCGGACGATTCGGCCTTAAGACTATATCAATATCTATTAAGTCTTTGTAATCATACTAATTTGGCTAGTTTCTAGGCAAAACCCGCCTCACGATTGAGCCTTGGCAGGGCCACGTTCGAACGCTACAGTCGGCCTCCATGTCAATCTTCGTGTTGCGGAGGAGACGATGAGCGAGCAAACAGGGCCAGCCGGTACGCCCGTCCGACAAGCGGATGAAGACAGAGCGGTGATCGAACATCTCGTCAAGACCTTTCATGCCGATCCCGCGCCGGCGCCCAAACCGTTCCGCCGCGATGAGGTAGCCTCGCGAATCCGTCGGCAATGGACCCCGGAAAGCTGCGCTATGCTGACCATGCTGTAGCCATCTGGTAGGAAACCCTCACGTGGCTGGTATTAGAAAACCCGGTTTCGTGAGGCTTCCTGCAAATATTCCTCAATGAATTCCACTGGATAGTCGCTGGCACTGGCGATTGCGTTGCGCCAATTGCCGAGGAACGGAATCCCGACCGGGTTCTTTTCAAGCAGGTCGCGTTTGATGAACGGGCAATTCAGGTCGGTCACCAGATATTCCCAGAAGTAATGCGTCGGGTTCAAAGGCGTACCGGCATTGATGTTTTGGAGCAGATTGGCCAGAAATCCGTCGCGCAGCGGGTGACTGCCCGCCCCCGCCCCGGCCACGGCGAGCGAATGACTCAGCACGGCTTCGACCAGTTGTCGATAGGGGTGAAGCGCCCGCACCCGAAAACCTTGCTTGACCAGCATTTGACTGAGACCGATTTCATATTGAAATATTACGACTCTTTTATTTTCGATATAACGCATTTTATTCCAGAAAATCGGAAAGTTCTTGGAACATAAAATTGATTTATTGAACAAAAGAAAATAGCTTTGGAGATGAAAACGGGTATCGAAACTTTCCGTAATGCCCCAGACATCGCCTTGCGTCGTGTCACACCGTTCCAATACGGTATTGAGATCCTGGAGTGGGCCGAATACGCTGTCGTTGGTAATCAATAACTGGTCGAGCGCGGCGATATCGGGAATTTGTAGGATACCGTCGCGCCATGCCCCGAAATCATAACCGACGTTGTGGCGATGCAGCACCAAGGCGCAACGCGGTAACAGGCTTTCAACGGCCGTAGCGTCCAATTTCGGTGAATTCGAGACGATGATCACGGCAAAGCCGCTCCGGTCGAGTTGTTCGACCAGGTACCGGAAATATCGAAGAAAGCCGCCTCGCCGGGAATAATGCACCAGCACGGCGACCTTTTGCGCCTCGGCCAAATTGCGCTCCCCGGTCCAGCGCCGCCGGATGCGCGGCGCGCGTGAGCGCAGCAAAGCGCCATACCAGGACAGGCGGTCGTAAATTG
>JAXDMU010000038.1:0-9239 GCA_034665905.1 Aliidongia sp.
GCATCGAGATTGTCATTCTACAGCACCCGCAGGAGCAGGATCGCGACCTCGGCACGGCTGGACTGGCGCTACGGCATTTCATCAAAGGCCGGCTCGCCATCGGCCTTAGCTGGCCCAACCTCGCCAAATTGGTCGGAAGGCCGGTAGAGCCGCGGCGGTGGGGCGTACTTTATCTTGGTCCCGCTCGCCCTGCCGCCGATGCTCATCCGATCCGCCTGCTCGACCGCAACGGCGCAATCCTGCCCGACCAGGATCGGGCATTGACCGAGTTGGAGGGGGTCATCCTGCTTGATGGCTCCTGGAGCCAGGCCAAGGCATTGTGGTGGCGCAATGCCTGGATGCTGAAACTGCGCCGGATCGTGCTCAACACCGGCAAGCCGTCGCGGTATGGCAAGCTGCGCCAGGAACCACGGCCCGACAGCGTCTCGACCCTCGAAGCCCTGGGTTTCCTCATAGCGCGGTTGGAACATCGGCCAGAGATCGAAACATGCATGCTCGCGAGTTTTGATGCGATGCTGCAAAAATATCGCACGGTTAAGATGGTCGGCACCGCCTTGAAATCCGAAGAGGCGTGAGACACGTTGGAACCTCAATAACCACCGTTTGGCTTACGTGAAGTCGTGCGGCACTTTTCTAAAAAACGACATATTTCAGGTTGCCTGGCAATGGAGTTTGTGAAACTGTCCCTCGCGTTCACAAGATCACCGTTGATCCAGGTCCAGTTCGATCGCCTGCTTGCTCGCTCGCCCAATGCTGCATCAGGAAGTCGATCGGTCCCGTCGCCACGCCCGCTTTACGGTCGCCTGCCTTACGCACCTACGGCACACTACGACGATTGCTATCGCTTGCACTTTCTATCGGTGCGCAATCGCGGCGCCCCGATAGAAGGCAATCCTCGATCCGCGCCGCTTCGGTCAGTTTCAGGGACAGGAAAAAACCGATCACGACCAGTGCCAACGCCATCGCCAGTCCGGCAAGACTGCGTGTCGTCCGTCGCTCCTCTTCGTCGCCCATCGCCGGCCCTCACCCCCGCAGGAAAAACGCCGCACTCATGGCCAGCCCGAACATCGTCACCCCGGCGCGCAGCCATTTCGGGTCGATCCGGCGAGCCACGCGGGCACCGGCATAGCCGCCGATCACGGCGGCGATCAGCATGACCAGCGTCTGCGGCCACCAGATCGTGCCGGCCACGACAAAGCATACCACGGCGGCCGCATTCATCACGCCGGCCAACAGGGTCTTGGCGGCATTCATCGCGTTCAGGTCAGAAAGGCCGAACACGCCGTAGAGCGCCAGCATCAGAATGCCGATGGCGCCGCCGAAATAGCCGCCATAAATGGCGATCGCGAACTGGAGCATGAGCAGGCTCGCCGGGCCGACCGGAAAGACGCGCCGCAGCAACGGCGTCAGCCGGGGGCCGAAGGCGAACAGCAGCGTGGCGCCCAGCAGCAACCACGGAACGATCTGATCGAAGGTTCGGGCCGGCGTCCACAGCAGCAGCAACGCCCCGGCCGCCCCGCCCACCACGCTCACCGCCAGCATCGCCCGCAGCCCGACCCCGGCGAACGGGGTGAAATCGCGGCGATAGGCCCAGGCACTGGCGAGGCTGCCGGGGAAGAGCGCAACCGTGCTCGACGCGTTGGCGATGATCGGCGGCACGCCGGTGAAAACCAGCACCGGAAAGGTCAGAAACGAGCCGCCGCCGGCAACCGCGTTGATGCTGCCGGCCAGAAAAGCCGCGGCGAAGAGCAGGGCGAAACTCATGCCGTCCTTGGTAAGCCAGACCGCATCCCGGTGCAACCGGCTTCCATGCGCCGGCCGACCATGCAGAGCATCAAGAAGCGTTTGACAGATCGCCCCACAATCCCCAATTTTCGTGTGAAATCGTCGCGAATTGAAGGGTTGATCAGTTGGACACCGGATTTGCGCCCAGCCACCAGACGATCGATGGCGACCGTCTGCGCTCGCTCTATCTGAAATATTTCGCCGAGCACGGCCACGCCGTGATCCCGAGCGCCTCGGTCATTCCCGAGAACGATCCCTCGGTGCTGTTCACCACCGCCGGCATGCATCCGCTGGTGCCCTATCTCATGGGGCGGCCGCATCCGGAAGGGGCGCGGCTGACCGATGCGCAGAAATGCGTGCGGACCAACGATATCGAGGAAGTGGGCGACGCCACGCATCTGACCTTTTTCGAGATGCTCGGCAATTGGTCGCTGGGCGATTACTTCAAGGACGAATCGATCGCCTTTAGCTGGGAATTCCTGACCAGCCCGGATTGGCTGAACATCCCCAAGGAGCGGATCGGCATCAGCTGTTTCGGCGGCGGCAATGGCGTGCCGCGTGATGAAGTGTCCTATGCCGCGTGGCGCGCGCTGGGCGTGCCCGACGAGCGCATCGCCTTTCTCGGCATCGAGGATAATTGGTGGGCCGCCGGCGACGAAGGCCCGTGCGGCCCGGATACCGAAATCTTCTACGACACCAAGGCGGGGGCGGCCTGCGCGCTCGGTTCGGCTTGCAAGCCCGGCTGCAAATGCAATCGCTGGGTCGAGATCTGGAACAACGTCTTCATGGCGTATAACCGGACCGGCGGCCAACTGGTCGATTTGCCCAAGCGCAACGTCGATACCGGCATGGGACTGGAGCGGACGCTGGCCGTCCTGAACGGCGTCGAGACGGTCTATGAGACCTCGGCCTTTCGCCCGATCCTCGAAGCGCTGATCGCCAAATCGAAATTCACCGAGGCAGAGATCCGCGCCACACCGGACCTTCTGAAGGCGCTTCGGATCACGGCCGATCATTTGCGCACTTCAGTCTTCGTCATCGGCGACCAGCGCGGCACGGCGCCGTCAAATCAGGGGGCCGGCTATGTGTTGCGCCGGCTGATCCGCCGCGCGATCCGTTTCTGCGATCCGCTCGGCATTGATCCGGCCCATTGGGTGGCGCTGCACGAGCGCGTCATCGCCATGTTCGAGGCGGCCTATCCCGAACTGCGCCGCAATGCCCTGCGCATCGGTCACGAATTGCATCTGGAGAAAGACCGGTTCGAGCAGACGCTGAAGACCGGTCTGCGCCACCTGACCAAGGAAATCGAAGAACTGAAAGCGGCCGGCGTCACCGCCCTGCCGGGCGAGAGCGCGTTCAAGCTCTACGACACCTATGGCTTTCCGATCGAATTCACCCGCGAACTGGCCGACGAACAAGGCTTCTCGATCGATATGGCGGCCTATGAGCGGCGCTTTGCCGAGCATCGCGAAGCCTCGCGCACGCTCGCGGCCAAGAGCGGTCTGGCCGACGACAGTGAAGAGTCGGTACGCTACCACACCGCGACGCATCTGCTGCACGCCGCCTTGCGCGACGTGCTGGGGCCGCATGTCTTCCAGAAGGGCTCAAACATCACGCAGGAACGGCTGCGCTTCGATTTCAACCATCCGAAGCCCATGACCAAGGACGAGATCGAAAAGGTCCAGTCGTGGGTGCAGGAAGCGATCGACGACGCGATTCCGGTGACATCCGAAGTGATGAGCCTGACCGACGCCCAGGCCCGGGGCGCTATCGGCCTCTTTACCGACAAATATGGCGGCCAAGTCTCGGTCTATTCGATCGGCCAGGTTTCGATGGAGTTATGCGGCGGTCCGCATGTCCGCAACACCACCGAAATCGGCCGGTTCAAGATCACCAAGGAGCAATCCTCGTCGGCCGGTGTCCGCCGCATCCGGGCCGAGATCGTTTGACCCGCCCGTCCCGTACGCCAAAGGGGGCGCGCGGCGACGCGTCACGGCCAAGTCAAATGTCGGATTTTTGCCTTCGCGGCTGAACCGGTCACGGCTCCGACGCGCCCAGGCGATCGATCGCGCGGCCGAGCGGTCGATCGGAGTCGCAATACTCTGTCCAAGCCTTGGTCTTCGCCAGCAGCGCCGGCACCGTCCTCACGGTGAAGCGTTTCGGATCGAGCGATGTCGTCACCTGCGCCCAGCTAAGTGGCATCGACACTGTGGCGCCCGGTCTGGCCCGCGGCGACAGGGGGGCCACAGCCGTCGCCATCCGGTCATTGCGCAGGTAGTCGAGGAAGATTTTTCCGCCGCGCAATTTCTTCGCCATGTTGATGACGAAACGATCCGGATGCTCCTTCGCGAGCCGGAGGCAGACCTCTCGGGCGAAAGCTTTGGCCTCCAGCCACGTCGGACTCTTGCGCTTAGCCGCCGTCAGCGGCGTGACCACATGCAGTCCTTTGCCGCCAGTGGTCTTGCAAAAGCTGACCAGCCCCAGCGCATCGAGACGATCGCGCATCTCGTTGGCGGCAGTAATGACCGCCGAGAAGGGGACATCCGGCCCTGGGTCGAGGTCGAATACCAAACGGCCAGGCACCTCCGGCTGCTTGGGCTGGCAATTCCAGGGATGGAGTTCAAGCGTGCCCGATTGTGCCAGCGCCGCCAGCCCCTCGATGCGATTGATCGCGATGTAAGCTTGGCGGTCGCCAAACACCGTCACCAGGTCGAGCAAGTTCGACATCCCCGCCGAGCCGTGACGCTGGAAGAACTGTTGCCCGGCGAACCCGTTCGGCGCCCGAATGATCGAGCACGGCCGCCCCTCGATGTGCGGCATCAGCCAGGAGCCGACGGCCTCGTAATATCGGGCGAGGTCTTCCTTGGTCACCGGCTTCCCGTCGCTGGCGTCCGGCCAGAACTGCTTATCGGCATGGGAGAGCGCCACCCCCATCACCACCGCTTTCGCACCCTGGCTGCGATGGCGAGGAACCGGCACGGAAGGCTTCGCCTCGGCGTCGGCCTCGGGGATTTGGATTGTCTCGGCCGGGGCCGGTTCGGTCGTCTGGACCTCGTCCGCAGGCTTGTCTTCTCTGAGGCCCTTGAACGAAGCCTGCCGGACCATGCCGTCCCCGGTCCAGCCGGCGAACTCGATCTCGGCCACCAGATCGGGCGTTACCCAGTTGGTGGCCGAAGTCTTCTTCGGCGCGCCGGCACCAGTGAAGGGCGACTTGGCGGCAGCCACCGCGTTCAATCTCGGGAGCAGCGCTTTTACCTTGGCCTCGCCATAGCCGGTGCCGACTTTGCCGACATAGATGAAATGGTCGCCCCGATGGACGCCAACGAGGAGGGAGCGGAACGCGCCGTTGGTGGTGAGCCAGCCGCCGATGACGACCTCGTGCCCGGCTCGGCATTTCGACTTTGTCCAGGTGCTGCCGCGGCCCGATCGATATGGCGCATCCAATCGCTTGGAAACGATGCCTTCGAGCGCCAGCTTGCACGCCGAGCGCAGCACGGTATCGCCACCCGTTTCGAAATGCTCGACGAACCGGATCACGCAGGCTTTGTCACGGAAATGCTCGTTCAGCAAATCCAGGAGCCGCTGCTTGCGGTCGGATAGCGGCGACGGCCTGTGGTCGACATCGCCCTCGAACAGCAGGTCGAACGCGTAGAAGACCAAATTGCCCGTATTTCCTTCCGACAGCGCCGCCTGGAGCGCGGCGAAGTCCGGAGTGCCGATCTCGTCCAATGCCACGATCTCGCCGTCGATGATGCAGTCCGGCAAAACCCCGGCGGCCTTCGCGATGGCAGGGAACTTCACCGTCCAATCCAGACCCTTTCGCGTCTTCAGCGTCGCCTCGCAGCCTTCGATCCGGAGTTGGAGTCGGTAGCCGTCGAATTTGATCTCGTGGACCCAACCCGGTTCGGCAGGCGGCCGCCTCTGGATCTTGCAAAGTTGCGGCAGGATGAAGTCCGGCATCGCGGTAGATGCTTTGGCCGCGGCTTTGGCGGGTTTCGCCCGCCGCACACGCGTGGGCTTACCGGGCTTCGCCAGCATGAACGGCTTGGGCCCACCGCCCGTTCCGGCAGCGATGTCGGCCATGGGGCGGCCGGACGCGACAGATCTGTCTTCCACAAGCAGGGCGTCGGCATCGCCCTCCTTGGCGTGGTCGTCGCGATGTTTGATGAGCAGCCAGTTCGTCCGCTTGCCGCCCGACCGGTCCCACTTCATGCGCACGAGGACCCAACTGCCATGAAGACGGTCGCCATCGAGCGAGAATTTGAAGTCGCCATCCTTCAGCGCCTGTTCCGGCGGCTTGTCGCCCTCCGGCTTCCAATAGCCGCGGTCCCAGAGTTGGACCGTGCCGCCGCCGTATTCGCCCTTGGGAATGGTCCCTTCGAAGTCGCCATAGTCGAGCGGATGGTCCTCGACCTCAACGGCCAACCTTTTGTCGTGGGGGTCGAGCGAAGGACCTTTTGTGATAGCCCAGGATTTGAAAACCCCGTCAACCTCAATGCGCAAATCGTAGTGCAACCGGGTGGCAGCGTGCTTCTGGATAACGAAGCGGCCTCGATTTGACGGGGCGATTTGCGTCTCGCCGCCCGGTTCGGCGGTCTTTTCGAAATCACGTTTGGAGCGATAGGTCGCCAACTTTTGATTTTGGGCCACGCGCGATCTCCCAACCCCGTGCAAGATGGGCAGCCTTACTGAACCCCCCGACAGGTATTTGGTTCGCGCGTCGCCGGAACTGGCGGCGCGCAGAAGGGTTCTCCGTAATCCTGGGGAGAATGCCATGGCACCGCGGGCGAATTGGAAGGGCTTCTTGAAAATCGGCGAATTAAGTTGCCCGGTAGCGCTCTACACGGCGGCATCGCAATCCGAGCGTATCGCCTTCCACACGCTTAACAGGAAGACCGGCAATCGGGTGCATCGGCAGTTCGTCGACGGCGAAACCGGAAAGCTCGTCGAACGCGATGACCAGATCAAGGGTTACGAGACTGCCCAAGGCGAATACGTCATGTTCGAGCCGGATGAGATTGCCGCCGTCATCCCCCAGAGCGACAAGACTCTGGTCGTCGAGCGCTTCGTCGCTTGCGGAGACATAGACGACGTCTATTTCGATCGCCCATACTATCTGGCGCCGAGCGACTCAGTCGCCATGCCCGCCTTCAATCTGATCCGCGACGGAATGAAAAGAAAGCAGGTCGCGGCATTAGCGCAGACCGTCCTGTTTCGCCGGGTCCGCACTGTCCTGGTGCGACCGCACGACGATGGACTCATCGCCACCACGCTGAACTTCGACTACGAGGTGCGTTCGTCGGACGAGGCGTTCGACGGTCTGCCCAAGCGGCAGAAAATCGAGGGCGAAATGCTCGACCTCGCCACGCACATCATCAAGACGAAAGGCGGCACGTTCGATCCGTCGCAATTCGACGACCGCTATGAGTCGGCTCTGGCCGATCTCGTGAAAGCGAAGCTGGCGGGCAAGCCATTGCCAAAGCCCAAGGCGATGCGGCCGACCAAAATCGTCGATCTGATGGAAGCCTTGCGGCAGAGCGCCGGTCTCGGAAGCGAGCGATCTTCAGGCAGCGCGACGAAGAAAGCCACAGCTCCGCCACGTCGGAAGGTGAGCTGACGATGCGTTCTAACGACCGTTGGGGCGCTTTCCCTCGTCGGCGATACTTTTGCGGAGGGCATCCATGATGCTGACCACGTTGGTCGCCTTTGGCTCTGGCTGGCTCTTCTTGGGCGCGGAGCGCTTGCCTTTCTTCTTCGCGGTGATCAGCTTCAGAAGCGACGCCTGGACGGGATCGCCGAGCATGGCCGGGTCCCACGGCCCCGTCTTCTTGTCGATAAGTTCGGAAACGAGATCGACCATCCCCTTTTCCAGCTTTTCCGTCTTGATGCCGACGAAGTAGTCCTTCTGATCCCGCACCTCGTCACCGTAACGCAGAGTCCAAAGCACGATCCCGCGGTCTCTCGGTTCCAGCATCACCGCCCGCTCGCGGCGATAGAGCACCAGTCGTGAGATGCCGACGGTGCGCGTGGCAGCCATGGCCTCGCGAATTACCGAAAAGGCCTCCTCGCCGACAGGATCGTTCGGGGTAAGATAATGCGGCGTGTCGTACCAGATCCACTCGATCGACTCTTTCGGCACGAACATATCGATATCGATGGTTCGTGTGCTTTCCAGCGCGACAGCGTCCAGCTCGTCGTCTTCGAGCATGACATACTCGTTCTCGCCGCGTTCGTAACCCTTGACCTCGTCATCCTCGTCAACAGGATTGCCCGACACCGCATCGACATAGTGGCTGACGACGCGGTTGCCCGTCGCCCGATTGAGCGTGTGGAACCGCACGCGGTCGCTTTCGGACGTGGCCGGCGTCATCGCGACCGGACACGTCACCAGGGATAGCTTCAGGTAGCCTTTCCAGAAAGAGCGGGGAGCCATGGCAAACCTCGGAGCGGAGCAGTCCCTTACAAAGGACACCGGTGACATAGGGTTCCCATTCCCCGGTCCACGGAAGCGAGACACCCTAATCGGCCGGCTCGCCTCGCTTCACGCCACAGTGCAACCTGTCGTCGTCGCGACAAATGTGGTTTCCGGCTCGATCGCAACATTGTTGCGGCCGGCGTTTTTTACGCGGTAGAGCGCGGCGTCGGCCCGACGGAGGGCCGGCTCGATTCCGGTCTCTGGTTCCACCCAGCACGCGATCCCAATACTCGCGGTAACCCGGATGACGGCACCTTCATATTGGATGTTGACGGATTCGAGGGACTGGCGAAACCGTTCGGCCACCAGGAACGCTTCCGGCATCGCAGTTTCCGGCAGGAAAACCGCCAGCTCCTCGCCGCCAAACCGGGCGACGACGTCGACTTGACGCAGGCTTTCAACCAGACAACGCGCTGTCGCGCGCAAAGTTTCGTCGCCGCCGCCATGGCCGAAATTGTCGTTGATCCGCTTGAAATGGTCGAGATCGACCATCATCACACAGCAGGGACGATGGTGTCTGCGCGCCTGGACCAGCAGATCGGCTGTCACTTGAAAGAATCGTCGCCGATTGCCGAGACCGGTCAGCGGATCATGATGCGCCAAGCGCTCCAACTCGGCATTGGAAAGCTGCAAGGTTTTCGCCGAAACCCCCAGTTCCTGGGTGCGCTCGGCAACTTCGCGCTCAAGCTGAACCCGGCGCTGATGCAACATGCGCGTGCGGTACAAAATCACTGCGCAAATCGCGCCGGCCGCCGCCAGGATCTCCGCGATCATGCACCAGATCGTTTGGTACCAAGCGGGGAGCACGGTCACCAACAGCGTGATCGGCGGATCCGACCACACACCATCGCGGTTCGAACCGCGCAGCAGCAGGCTGTAGTTACCCGGTGGCAGATTGGTGTAGGCCGCCAGACGATGGGCGGCGTCGGTGGAAATCCAATCGTCATCGAAACCGACCAGGCGATAGGCATAGCGGTTT
>JAXDMU010000039.1:0-9150 GCA_034665905.1 Aliidongia sp.
ATATGGTTGCCATCATAATCTCCTGTTTATCGTCCCAAGCCCGGCTTGTCGCCTGCATTCACCGCCCGCGCCGATTTGGACGCGGGGCTGTTCTCGTAGCCCCGATCTGTTACCCTGTGTGAGGGGAAGGGAACAACATGGATTCGATCCGCATAATCGGTCTGTTGCTCGCTGCCGTGTCGGGATTGACCGCGATTTCCGCGCAGGCTCAGAACCGGCGGGGAACCGGGCCGGACGAGGCACACCGCCTGCTGGGCGCCGCGCGTCTCGCGACGGGGGGCCAGGCATGGGATCGGGTGCATGTACTCCACGAACGCATGAGCCTCACGGCCGGCGGTCTCGACGGCGCGCTTGAATGCTGGATCGATCCGGCCCGTGGCCGCTACGCCTCGCGCTATTCGCTTGGCCCCGATCGTGGTGCCGAGGGGTGGGACGGGCAAAATGGCTGGAACACCGATTGGGGCGGCCGCCTTCACTGGGGTGACGAGAATGCCGCGGCTCAATGGCGCGCCAATGCGCTCTGGCACAGTTTTTCGTGGGTTTTCGCCGAGCAAAACGGCATCGCCGTCCACCTGATCGGCCAAAAGCACGATATCGCCGGGCATAATTTCGACGTTGTGCAGTTGGTGCCACGGGACGGCGGCGCCGTCGAGCTGTGGCTCGACCCGCAGACCGCCCTGCCCGACCAGTTGGTGATCCATGGTGCCCCCGATCTGGCAGTCAGCTTGGCCGATTATCGCGCGATCGACGGGCTGAAACTGCCCGCAACCATGCGTGTTTCGGCGGGGGCGGCGCGCAACGAGCGGATTTCGATCCTGGAAACGGCGGAGATCGATCCGCCGCTCATCGCCGATCCATTCGAGCCGCCCCCCGCGACACCGCCGGATTACCGCTTCGACGGAAACGAGACACGCTCGCGCGTGCCCCTGACCGCGACCGGCGATGCTTTCCTGATCGATGTCTCGATCAACGGCAAGGGGCCGTACCGCTTCGCGGTCGATACTGGTTCCACCAACGCCCTGGACAGTGCGCTTGCCGCCGAGTTGGGCCTGCCGGTAGCGGGTGCGCTCAACGCACTGGGCGCTGGTGAACAACTGGTCGAAGTCGGTCTTACGCGCGCCGCGCGGGTCGAGATCGGCGGAGTCACTCTGGACGATCAACTGTTTCGCGTGCTGCCGCTCAGTCAGATCGTGGCGCGCGACCGTCCGCCTTATCGCGGGCTGCTGGGCTTCGAATTCTTCGATCGTTTCGTCGTCACGTTCGATCAGGATCACCGCAAGCTCGAACTGGCCGAACCGGGCAGCTGGCAGTTTCGCGGCGATGAAGCCCCGGTTTCCTTCAGGTTTCATGGCCGCACGCCGGTGGTGAACGGGGTCATCGATCTGGTGCCGGGCCATTTTACGCTCGATACCGGCCAAGCCAATTCGGTGACGCTCTACCGCCCTTTCATCCAGCGTGCCGGCATCCAGCGTAAATATGTGCCGAAAATGACGGCCATCGTCGGCGAGGGTGTCGGCGGCCCGATCCGCGCCCAGGTCACACGCGGGCAGAAGTTGATGCTGGGCTCGACCTCGGTGACCTTCCCGGTATTGTTCCTGTCGCTACAAAAAAGCGGCGCTTTCAGCGACCCGGAACTGGCCGGCAATGTCGGTGACGGCGTGTTTTCGCGCTTCAACACGACCTTCGATTATTCTCGGCGGCAAGTCTATTTCGAACCAGTTTCCAATTACGGTCTGGGCGATAGCCTGAAGCTGATGGTGGTGAAGCGGGGAATTGTCGGCCTTGAGGTTCTGAGCGTTCTGCCCGGCGGCCCGCTGGCCGAGGCCGGCCTGAAGCGCGACGACATCATCGAATCGATCGATTACCGGGATGCCGTTCGGATCGACGATCCGATGTTGCAACGCATCTTCCGCCGTCCGGCCGGGACCCGCATCCCCATGACCATCCGCTCCGATGGCGATTTGAAGCACATCGTCGTCATACTGGGCGAAACGGTGTGACGCCGGACGCGCGCCTCACCGCTCCGGGCAAACGATGACGGTGCCAGGCGGACCGGCACATTCCTTATCATCGGCGATCGCCCGTTTCGTCCCGTTGGCCGAGGACGAGCCGTAGGGATCGTCGCGGCGATCCGCTTGAAGTGCAGCGACCGCCGCCCAGATCCGTTCCTGAATCTTCAGATGTGTTTCCAGATCCTGATTGCCCGAAACCGATGCCGTGCCGCCAGCCTGCGTCAGGATACCGGCGAGTTGCGGATAAATCTTCTTCAGATCGGCCGTCGGATAGCCTTCGTCGCCCAGCAGAATGGTGGGTGATGTCACGCAGATCTCGATTCGGTCGAACGACAGGTTGCGCACGCGTACATGAAGATAATCGGCACCGCCCAATCCTTCGAGGCTGATCAGACCGCGCCGCATCGCCGCGGGCAGAGACGTTACAATCCCTCCGTATTTGACGACGGTCTGCCCAAGCGACTCCGGTGCGCCGACGAGAACCGTACCGGGCGCTGGGGCCGGCATCGACTCGTCGAGGCAATAGGCACTGACATCATAGGTTCCGCCCGGCGTCAGGACATAGCAACCCGGCGCCAACACGATGCGTTGGAACGGTTTGGCCGTTGGCGTCGCCGCCCCGATCGACAGCAGCGCGAGCAGTAACATGAGAATTCGCGCCATCGGTATTCCTGTGGCAAGAGCGAGATTCGAAAGATTGCATCGCATCCCCGACCTTCGCTGGAACGGCCGAGCTTAGCATGGACGCCACGATGAATTTCATCGTCAATCGGCCGCACATGAACCTCTGTGGTGCGACAACCCGTAAAAAGAGCGGTCACGTTTACATTCTTTAAATTATTGCGGGCGTTATGGTGCAGGATCTGCCCTATGAAAGTTGGCGCTCCCACGGTTTTTCCCTGAGGAGTTGGAGCATGCCGTCGATCGTTCTGGACTGGGTGGCGTCCGCCGCAGGGCTCGGGACGCCTGGGAATATGTTACCCGAGGCGTTGCTGATCGAGCGGATCGCCCAGACGTCGATCGGCCTTTGCTGGCTCACGATCCTGGGGATTTTCGCTGTGTTGGCGATCAAACGCCGCGATTTGCTTCCGCCGAAAGCCGGTTTGCTGGGCGGAGCGGTGATCCTGCTTGCCGGGGCTTCGTCGCTTTTGGCGGCCGCTTCGGTCTGGATGCAACCAACCGAAACGGCGGTTGTGCTCAATGTTGCCGACGGCCTCGTGCTGACAGTCGCTACAATTGTGCTTTGGCGTTCCCTGCGGAAAATTTTGACGTTACCCAGCAGAGCGGATCTGTACACCGCCATCAGCCAACTCTCCGCCGAGACCGCCGAACGGGAGGCTGCACAAGCCGAGCTGGAGGATCGGATGGCGGAACGGATCGCCGACCAAATCCACAGCAATACCGAACTGCTGGCCGAGATTGCGCAGAAACGGGATCTGACGAACCAATTGCAGCAGGCACGCGATCTGGCCGAAAGTGCCAGCCGGGTCAAATCGATGTTCCTGGCGTCGATGAGCCACGATTTGCGCACGCCGTTGAATGCCATCATCGGGTTTTCCGAGATGATTCTCGAAGAGGTGCGCGGCCCGATCGGACATCCCAAATATCACGCCTACATCGGCGATATCCACCGCAGCGGCCAATTGCTGCTGAGCCTGATCAACAACATTCTCGATCTGTCCAAGATCGAAGCGGGCAAGTACGAGCTGACGCCCCATCTCATCGACGGCAAGAAGATCATCGCCGAATGCGTCGCCCTTGTCGTTGGGCAAGTCGATCATGTCGAGATCGAACCGAACCTCAAGATCCAGGGCGACGGACGGATCTATGCCGACGAACTGGCGCTGCGGCAGATACTACTGAACGTCATCGGCAACGCAGCGAAATTCACGCCGGCCGGCGGCCAGATCACGATCGGCCTGAGCCCGACAACCGATGGCCGCATGTTGACGGTTGCGGATACCGGAATCGGCATGGACAACAGCGGTATCCGCAAGGCCCTTGAACCCTTCGGGCAAGCGACCCAGGATGCGCAGCCGCGCGGCAGCGGCAGCGGGCTTGGCCTGACCATCGTCACCCGGTTGGTCGATGCCCATGGCGGGCGGTTCACCATCGACAGCGCCCCCGGCTATGGCACGACGGTCCGGATCTGGCTTCCCGACCCGGCCGCTCCGTGCTCGCACCATTCGGCCGCGTTGAATCTGGTCGAATAGGCGTGCTCCGGCCAGCAGCTACCAGGATTTTGTCGTCAGGTAATTCTGCGCCAGGAAGCGATACAATTCCTTGATCACCCCTTCGTTGGCGACGGAAATTTCCGGTGTGACGTCCTGCCAGCGTTTTAGGATTTCATCCCAACTCAGCAGCCGAGCGTGCAGCGCGTCGCGCGACTCGCGGATGAACAGGATCGAGGCATCCAGGTTGCGCAACACCGAAATGATCTCGCCGCAATTGCCGTCGACATCGGCAAAGGCTTTCGTGAACAGATCGATCGGCTTCAGCAGCAGATTGCTGACCCGGATCAACTCCTCATCGAGCGTCTTGTCCTTGCGGTAGGCCCGTCGGAACGCAGCGAGCTTACCCTGAAGCTGACACAGAACACCGAAGCGGGCGCGCAAGGCTTCGATATAGACCAACTCGCGCGTCAGCTTGTCGAGCCGGGCGCACACCTCCTTTTCGCCGACCAGCCCCAGCTGCTCGGCGACACGCGGATAGCCGGCCTTGACCCGCGCGATTACGGCGGGATCTTCGACAAGTTGAAGGATCTCGATCGGATCGACCACCAGCCGCTCCTGGCCGTTCAGCCAGCCGTTCAATTGCAGCGTGACACGACCCTGGGCGATTTCGACATGCTCGTCATCGACCCGCCACGATGCCGTGCCGTCGAGCAATTCGCGGGGAATCGAATCGCCGGGACGGATCACCCGCACATATTTCAGGCCGGCAATTACAGTTTGCAGGAGCAGAGCGTCCGGCGTGCCGTCGAGATTGAATTCCTTCACCAGAGAGGACAGCGGTACCAGCGCATCGAGCGAGCCGAGCTTCATACCCATGCAAGGGCGACCGTCGGTGCCCAGGACAAACCGCGCCTCAGGCGCGCCGAACAGCGCGTGGGAGAACTCAAAAAGCGTGCTACCGGCTGGAATCGGGGGCAAGACAGGACTCGAAGCTTGTGGGCGACGCGACAGAGTAACCGCAAGCGTCGACCTTGCGCGCGAAAAATTCAAAGGCAGCCCGTTGCCACGGGCTGCCTCCTATCCAGAGCCGCGAGAACGCTGTGCTACTTCGTCCCCGCCTCGACGATTTTCACCTGATCGCCGTCGGTCAGGAACCCGGCACCGCTTTGCACGATGCGATCTTCGGGACCGAGGCCGCTCTTGATCGCCACCAGCCCTTCGCTGCGCAGCCCGGTTTCGACCTTGCGCTGGGCGACGCGGCCCTCGGCGTTGACGACGAAGACCAGCGCGCCGCCATCCTTGGCCAGCACGGCACTTTCCGGCACCGCCAGTTGCTCGGATTCGGCCAGCATCAGCTCACCGGACACGAACATGCC
Organism: Aliidongia sp.; assembly: GCA_034665905.1. Taxonomy (GTDB): domain Bacteria; phylum Pseudomonadota; class Alphaproteobacteria; order ATCC43930; family CGMCC-115725; genus JAXDMU01. The sequence goes on from JAXDMU010000039.1 coordinate 5,563, forward strand.
GGGTTTCAGCTTGGCATCGGCCGGCGCGCGAATATGGGTGATGCCGTTGCGCGTTGCCGGATCGACGATCGGCGCGACGGCGCGCACCGTGCCGATCACCGGCTCGCCATCGGCACCTAGCACGGAAAGGCGGGCATGCTGCCCAGGCTGGACGCGGGCGAGCAGCCGATCCGGTATCTCCGCATCGAGTTCCAAAATTCCGTCGCGGACCATGCCGAACAGCATGTCGCCCGATCCCACGACGCGGCCGACTCGAACCATCCGCTTGGAAATGACGCCAGCCGTCGGCGCCCGAATCTCGGTCTGGGCAAGCCGGGCCTGCAATTCGGCCAACTGCGCTTGGGCCAGCGCGACGTCGGCTTCGTCGATCTGGCGGCCCATCCGCGCCGACTGGACGCGGGCACTCGCCGTCGCTGCCGTCGCCTCGCGCGCTTCGCTCGTCTGTACCGATATATTGGCCGATTTCATCAACTCACGCGCACGCTTCACGTCGTTGTCCGCGCTGTGCGCCGTCGCCGCGGCATCAGCGATATTGGCATCCTGCTGACCGATCACGGCCTTGGCGCGGCTGATTTGCGCTTCCTTCTGCTTCAGCTGGGCCAGAATGACCGCATCATCGAGCTTGGCCAGCAGCTGCCCCGCGGCGACATGATCGCCTTCTTCGACCAGAACCTGGGTGACGGTCAGGCCGGCCCCCTCGGTGCCGACGGACAGATCTTCCCAGGGGACGAGCGTGCCGGTCACCATCAGCGTGTCCGCCATCCGATGCAGGCCGACCGGTATGACCGTCACGGTCAGCGATGCCGGCGCCTTGGCCGGTACCGAAGCCGGTGGCGACGACGGACGCAGGGCGACGACGCCGACAATGGCCACCACGCCGACGCCAATGGCGACGAATGCGAGGCGGCGCCGTCCGCGAGGCCACACGCGCCGGCTGACGGGCGGGGCCGATACCGCTGGCTGGGCCAGGGCAAGTCCTTCGGGCATCGAATTGCACCTTGGTAACTGAAGAGAGCCGGTACTGTAACCGAACGGTACCGCCGTGAGGCGTGAAATAGATTTAACGTTACGCGCGTTGTTTCAAGGCGTAAGGATGACCCTGCTCATGCGGTAAGCGCATGCCGCAAACCAGGACAGGAGAGGGCGGATGCGCGCAAATATATCGGCCTGGGCCATTCGGCGTCCGATCCCGCCAATCGTCCTGTTCATTTTGCTGCTACTGGCCGGCGTCATATCGTTCCTAACGCTGCCGATTGCCGAAAACCCCAACGTCGATTTTCCGGTCGTGAGCGTCGTCGTCACCCAATCGGGTGCTGCACCGACCGAGTTGGAAACCCAAGTCACGCGTGTCATTGAGGACTCGATCGCCAGCGTCAACGGCATCAACCATATCCGCTCGTCCGTGACCGACGGCGTGTCGCGCACGACGATCGAGTTCATCATCGGCACCAATACCGACCGTGCCGTAAACGATGTCCGCAACGCCGTCGGCAAGGTGCGACAGAATCTGCCGCAGACGGTCGATGAACCGCAAGTCGAGCGCCTCGACACCTCGGGTGGCGATGTCATGGGCTATACCGTCAGCGCCTCCGGAATGTCCGAAACGGCGCTCGGCTGGTTCGTCGATAATGATGTGACGCGCGCGCTTTTGGCCGTGCGCGGCGTGTCCGAAGTAATCCGCGTCGGTGGGGCGGAGCGCGAGGTCCGCGTCAATCTGGAACCCGATCGGCTGATCGCGCTCGGCATCACGGTCGATGACGTCAACCGCCAGGTCCGCGCCGTCAACGCCAACATGCCGGGCGGACGTTCGACCATTGGCACCTCGGAGCAATCGATCCGCGCGCTGGGTTCGGTCGACAACGTCGAAGCGCTGAAGAGCATGACGATTTCGCTGCCCAATCACCGCAAGGCACGTCTGGCCGATCTGGGCACGGTGGAAGACGGTTTCGCCGAAGCACGCCATGCCGCGCGGCTCGACGGCAAGCCGGTGGTCGCCTTCTTCGTCGAGCGCGCCTTCGGACAGAGCGAGGTCACGGTCGCCAGGGGGGTGGCGAAGGCGATCGCCGCGATCGAAACCGCACATCCTTCGGTGCATTTCCAGGAGATTTTCTCGGTCGCCGATTTCGCCATCAACTCGTACGACGCGTCGATGGAGGCGATGGCGCTGGGTGCCTTGCTGGCGGTGATTGTGGTCATGCTGTTCCTGCGCGACTGGCGCGCCACGGTGATCGTCGGCGTGGCGCTGCCGCTGTCGGTCTTCCCGACCTTCTTCTTCATGAAGATGATGGGCTATACGCTCAACTTCATCTCGCTGCTGGCGTTGACCCTGGTCGTCGGCATCCTGGTCGATGATGCGATCGTCGAGATCGAAAACATCGTCCGCCACATGCGGATGGGCAAGAAACCCTATCAGGCGGCACTCGAAGCGGCCGACGAGATCGGGCTCGCCGTGGTGGCCACGACCATGACCATCGTTGCGGTCTTTCTGCCGGTCAGCTTCATGAGCGGCATCGCGGGGCAATATTTCGTGCAGTTCGGCGCTACGGTCTCGGTCGCGGTGCTGTTCTCTCTGTTGGTCGCCCGGCTGATCACTCCGATGATGGCGGCTTATCTCGCCCGCGATCATGGTCCGGGCCGTCATACCTCGCCACTGATCGACCAATATGTCCGGCTGCTCGCATGGTCACTGAATCATCGCTGGAAGGCGATGGGCTGCGCCACCCTGTTCTTCATCGGTTCAATCTGCCTCGTGCCGTTTCTACCGACCGATTTCATTCCGCCGGAGGACTCATCCTTCTCCGAAATTTCGGTCGAATTGCCGCCGGGCACGACGCTGGCCGAAACCGATCAAGCGATGCAGCAGGTCTCGACGATCATCCACGGCGAAAAAGAGGTGAAGAGCGTCTTCACCTCGATCGGCGGCGGGATCAATGGCGATGTCCGGCTGGCACGGGCCGACGTCAATCTGGTGCCGCGCGCGCAGCGCCGGCGCAGCCAGCAGGCGATCGAAAAGGATCTGATCGCGAAGCTCAAGGCGGTACCTGGCATCCGGTTCAATGTCAGCGGCAATGGCGGTGGCGGGCAGGATCTGTCGGTCATCCTGACCGGCGACGATCCCAAGGCGATGACCGGTGTCGCGGATCAATTGATCCATGAAATGGCCGCCTTGCCGCAATTATCGAACATCAAGACGTCGGCCAGCTTGCTGCGGCCCGAGTTGCAGATCCACCCGCTCTATGACCGCGCCGCCGAACTGGGCGTTTCGGTCGCCGATATCGGCAATGTGGCGCGGCTGGCGACGCTGGGTGAGATCAATGCCAATCTGGCGAAATTCAATCTGCCCGACCGGCAGATCCCGATCCGCGTCCAGATCACGCCCGACGCACGCTCGGATCTGAGCCAGATCCGCAATCTGCGTGTTACCACGGCATCGGGCGGCAGCGTGCCGCTCGACACGGTGGCCGATATCTCGATCGGCAGCGGCACCTCGGAAATCAAGCGCTTCGACCGCGCCCGGCAAGTCTCGATCGGCGCCGATCTGGGCGGCGCCCCGCTCGGGCCGGCCGGCGATGCGGTGCATGCGCTGCC
>JAXDMU010000040.1:0-4329 GCA_034665905.1 Aliidongia sp.
TACCGGCATTATCGAAAACCGGTAGGAGGTGCGCGCCGACCGGACCGAAAAAGCCGGCCGCTTCGGCCCGGACCCGGGTCTGATATAGGATATGCGGCGGAACGGCGGTGGCAAGACCGAGCAGACGCGGCGCGACGTTCACGATCGTAACCCGCGGACCGGGCCTTCACTCTGCAAGGCGCTCACCTGATCATCCCCCAAACCAGCAATGCCGCTCCGACCAATAGAACTGATGCCATGCGGCTGGCCGGCTAATGTAACTCACATCGAAGTCCTATGCTGCCTCGACTCTATGGCCTGAGTGATTATTCCGCTGGCGGCCTCGGTGACCAACGCAGATGGGGGATGCGCCACAGCGTGAAACCGGCCGAACATATCGTGGCGGAAGCGCCGACGGGACAGCCGTGTGCCTGATTCGCGGCTTGTTCGGGGGCACTCTTGTCCTCTTCGTCATCAAGGCCAGAGCCGCAATGTGAAAGGCACGCCTCGACGAAGGCCGATCAGGCGGCTTCGGTGCCCACTGACGGGACGCCGGTGCCTGGCTCTGTCTAAGGATTGTACATCTGACGTCTATAATCGCATAGGTCGCGGTCCAGCACTTGTCTTCAAGATATCGAAGTCGTCACCTCTGCATCAAGCACGGCGACCGATCGCCAGCGAAGCTATGCCTGAAACCAGCGTCACTCCAAAATCACAAATGAGTTTGCCTCCTGCAAGCATCTGGATTGGTAACGCAGCCGCCGCACGACATTTGACGCGTGCGGAGGCCGCGTTCCCTTAAAATTTACGGCCAGTACTTCATGGTATTTCCCCCCTGTTAGGTGGATAACACTTCGGAGTCGCAGTATGCTGCAGCAGTTATGAAGATAATTAACGTTAAACGCGTATGTCAAGCAAAAATTGTAAAAAAATGCGAAACTAAATTTTGTTAACAACTAACAGGATATAATCCGTAGTGTGATTTAAAATTGTCGATATTCAAAATATTCTCCCATTCGATGTATTTTATGGAATGTTATTCGATCAATGATACGTCCGCTTCGGTCGGCCTTGAAGCTTGGGTGGCCGGCGTGCAAACTGCGGCGCAGATTGATCGGGGATGGAATGAATGGACCAGCGCATGGGCCTCAGCGGCGCGCGTCGGCTGCTCGGCAGGTTGCGCGGAGTCATGGCCGGCGCGGGTTCGGCGCAAGGCCGGCTGGATCAGGTTGTCGAGATCATCGCTGCCGATATGGAGGCCGAGGTCTGTTCGGCCTATCTGATGCGGGCCGGCGATATCCTCGAACTGTCGGCGACGCAGGGCTTGTTTCCCGAATCGGTGCATCGCACCCGGCTGCGCGTGGGCGAGGGGCTGGTCGGTGTGATCGCGGCGACCGCACGGCCACTGGCCTTGAGCGACGCGCAATCCCACCCGGATTTCGCCTATCGTCCGGAAACCGGCGAGGAGGTCTATCATTCGCTGATGGGCGTGCCGATCTTGCGCGAGGGGCGGGTCAGCGGCGTGCTGGTCGTGCAGAATCGCGAGCCGCGGCATTACAATGACGAAGAGATCGAGGCGTTGCAGACCGTGGCCATGGTGCTGGCGGAACTGGCCGCCTCGGGCGATCTGGTGGCGCGCGACGAGTTGCACCCGACCGACGGCATCGCCACGCTGCCCCATCGCCTCGAAGGCATCCGGCTGAATGCCGGCCTGGCCCTCGGCATCGCCGTGCTGCATGAGCCGGGCATCGTCATTCGCCAGGTCGTTGCCGACAATCCCGAGCTTGAACTGGACCGGCTGAACCGTGCCACGTCCGAGATGCATCTGGCGATCGACCGGCTGTTCGCCGCGAGCGATCTGGGCAAAGGCGGCGAGCATAACGACATTCTCGATACTTACCGCATGTTCGCCGAGGATCGCGGCTGGCTCGGCCGGATCCGCGAAGCCATCGCCAGCGGGCTGACGGCAGAGGCGTCGGTGCAAAAGGTGCGCGACGACACGCGCGCCCGCATGAAACAGATCACCGACCCCTATATTCGCGAGCGACTGGCCGATCTCGAAGATCTGGCCAATCGGTTGCAGCATCATCTGTCGGGCGATGTGGGGACCGTGGCGCCGGCGGCGCTACCCGACGATGTCGTGCTGATCGCCCGTTCGATGGGGCCGGCGGAACTGCTGGATTACGACCGCACCCGGCTGCGCGCGCTGGTGCTGGAAGAGGGTACGCCCACCTCGCATGTCGCGGTCGTGGCCCGCGCGCTCGACATTCCGGTGGTCGGCCGGGTCAAGGATGCGCTCGAGACGATCCAGGCCGGCGATCTCATCATCGTCGATGGTGACAACGCGCAGATCATGATCCGGCCCGGCGAAGATGTGCAGCAGACGATCGAGCAGCGGCTGGGCGAGCGGCGGACCCGGCGGGCGCGCTATCACGCCTTGCGCGACTTGCCGGCGACCACGCTCGACGGTGTCACCGTGTCCTTGCAGATGAATGCCGGGCTGCTGATCGATCTGCCCGAACTCGCCCTGACCGGGGCGGATGGCATCGGGCTCTACCGAACCGAGCTGCCCTTTATGGTGCGGCACAGTTTCCCCAGCGTCGAGGAACAGGCCGCCCTCTATCGGCGCGTGCTCGATCAGGCCGTCGGCAAGCCGGTGGTGTTTCGTACCCTCGACATCGGCGGCGACAAACTCCTGCCCTATCTGCCCGAGATGGTTGAAGAAAATCCGGCGATGGGCTGGCGTGCGATCCGCATCGCGCTCGACCGTCCGGCCATGTTGCGTCAGCAGCTACGCGCACTGATCGCTGCCGCCGATGGGCGGGCGATCTCGATCATGTTCCCGATGGTCGCCGAGATCGCGGAGTTCGACGCCGCCTGCGGCATTCTGGCGCTTGAGAAGCGGCGCGCGGTGGCGCGCGGGGTGCCGCTGCCCGCTCGGCTTTCGGTCGGCGCTGTGCTAGAGGTGCCGGCGCTGATCTGGCAGCTTCCGCTGCTGTGCGGCCGGGCCGATTTCGTCTCGGTTGGGTCGAACGATCTGATGCAGTTCCTGTTCGCCAAGGATCGCGGCAATGCACGCCTCGCCGATCGCTATGATGTGCTGTCGCCGCCGGCGCTCGCCTGTCTCGCCGACATCGTGCGCGTGACCGGTGCGGCCAAGGTGCCGCTCGGCCTGTGCGGCGAAATGGCGGGTAACACGCTCGAGGCGATGACGTTGATCGGGCTGGGTTTTCGGACACTCAGTATGTCGCCTTCCTCGATCGGGCCGGTCAAGGCGATGGTGCGCAGCCTGAAGCTGGGGCCGCTGCGGCACTATCTGGTGGCGCAATCCATGCAGCCAGATCGCTCTCTTCGAGAGAAGTTGCGCGGTTTTGCCCTCGATCACATGGTTGCGCTGTGAGGCATGACGCCTTTCTCTGTGCGATTATCGGTGAAGCTGATAAAACGAACCACGACAGATGATACGGACGGGCGGCTGCTGCCGCGCCGCCGGACAATACGGGCTTTGATGCATGGCTATGTTCAAGCAGAAACAACGGGTTGGTGCCGCGACGGCCGGGATCGACGACGCCGAGGCGGGGGCCGCTGCGGCGGCGCGCGTTCACAGCGCCGGCGGTTTGCTGCGCGCGACGCGCGAAGGGTTGGGCTGGCCGCTGCGCGATGTCGCCGCGGCGCTGCGCATCCGGGCCGATTATCTGGAGGCGCTGGAACGCAACACCGTGGAAGGGCTGCCCGGCCCAACCTACGCGACCGGCTTCCTGCGCGCTTACGCCGAATATCTGGGTTTGGACGGGCGAGAGATCGTGCGCCGTTTCCGCTCGGAAAAGACCGGCCTGCACGACAAGCCGGAACTGGCGTTTCCCGTGCCGCTGACCGATCGCGGCATTCCGGGCGGCGGGATCTTCATGATCGCCCTGCTGCTGGCGGGGCTCAGCTACGGCACATGGTATTACCTGTCGTCCGCCAAGCACGCGCCGCCGCCCGCTATCGAGCCGGTGCCGGCCCGCCTACTGCCGCCGCCGCCCGCGCCGCCGGAACAGGTCACCATCGCCGAGCCGCCCAAACCGGATGAGACCGTCGTTGCCGCGGTTCCGGTTCCGGTTCCGGTCGCCGCGTCGCCCGCGACCGCGCAGCCCACGCCACCGCCGACGGTGCCCGCGAAACCATCGGCGGATTTGTCCCCCAATGTGCCGCCGCCAGCCGCGGCCGATAGCAGTAAATCCACCGGGCGGCGCTATGGCGACGCCGTGCCGGCCCATGTGGTAATCCGCGCCCTCGACAAAGCCTGGGTGACGGTCAAGGATGGCGAAAAGCCGATTCTCAGCACGCTGTTCAACAAGGGCGACAGCT
>JAXDMU010000041.1:0-6990 GCA_034665905.1 Aliidongia sp.
CCTCGCCCCAGGGCTGGAAGCGCACGATATACATATCGTCGCCGAACACTTGGAGAAACCGCTAGATCGGGTCGGTGGACGGTCGCGGCAGGAAGGGCGTGTTGACCCCGATCACCCCGGCGACGCGCGCCGGGTGCATCAGCGCCATCTGCCAGACCACCAGCCCGCCCCAATCATGGCCGCAGAACACGGCTCTTTCGAGCTTGAGCGCGTCGAGCAGCCCGATCAGATCACCGGTCAAATGCGCCATGTCATAGAGCGGCACGGCTGCCCTGCCCTTCGGGCCGCCGGTCGCGCCATAGCCGCGCTGATCCGGCGCGATCGCCCGGAAGCCGGCTTCGGCCAGCGCCGGCAATTGATGGCGCCAGGAAAACGCCAGTTCGGGAAAGCCGTGGCACAGCACGACCGGCATGCCGCCGCCCGCTTCGTACACCGCCATACGCAGCCCGTTGGTTTCGACGAAATGCGCGTCCGGAAAAGCCACGATCACCCCCTCGGCGTTTGCTGCTCGCCCTATGATAGCAGCAGATCTGCCGAGGTGTCCGACTTATCCGCGGGCCGCCATCGGCATGCGGGGTGGAATTTCGACGCGGCGGGTTTTGCGATATTCGACCACGACCGAACGGGTCGGCACGGGTACCACGACCGGCGGCGAGTCGGACGTCGCGCGAAAGCGGCGGATCGCTTCGGCGATTCGATCGGCGTCGGCCGGCTCTGGCGCGCGAACCGGCCGGGGCGCCGACTTCACGCGCTTGGGCGGTGCCGGGGCGTGCGCGATCTTGAGCGTGCGCCCCGCGAAAACCTGCCCGTTCAGCGCCGCGATCGCGCGGGCCACCGCCGGCTCCGGCGCCAGAATGATGCTGCCCTTGCCGGCTTTGGCGCGATCTATCTGGGCGCCAAGGACAAGGCCGAAATCGTCGAACAACGCCGCCAGTTCGGTGGCGGTGAATTCTCCGGGTAGATTCGAAACAACAATATTGCCGTGAAAATTCGGTGCGCGCATGACCCTGCTCCCTGATTGTGCAGTGCATGAAGTCTATTGTGCGTCGCAGCATACTGAAAGCGGGATTTCAGGGATCTGGGGAGCGATCGTTGCATGGGCCCGTTCTCGCCCGATCATGACTACCGCATGGCACGCCGGCATGTTACCCCCATGAACGCATTGCGCGGGGCACGGACGGCAAGGGAAACGATGATGATTCGGAAATTTCTATGGCGACTCGCGGCCATCCTTGCCGTGGTCATGGTGACGGGCGGCGGCCTCTATTACAGCGCACCGTTCCGCAATCTCGTGCTGTTCGCCCCGTTGCACGCCTTCGACACCGCCCTGTCGCCGCCCGCCCCGGATTATGCGCAAGCGGCGGCGTGGCTGGCACTCTCCGACCGTCCGGGACCGGCGAAGGCGGTTCCGCCCGACAGCAGCGCCGCCGATGCCGAAGCGACGGCTTCGGTCGATGTCTTTTTCATTCATCCGACGACCTATCTCGGTCGAGCCGGTTGGAACGCGCCGTTCGATGAGGGCGGCGAGACGCGGAGCATGCTCGAAGGCGGCGTCGGACGGTTCCAGATCGGCACCTTCAATGGCTGTTGCCGGATCTACGCCCCGCGCTATCGTCAGGCGACGCTCTATGCCTTCATGGGCAAGGGTGCTTCGGAGATGGCGGCACTCGATTTCGCCTATCAGGACGTGCTGCGCGCGTTCGACGATTTCATCGCGCATCGCAATCAGGACCGCCCGTTCATTCTCGCCAGCCACAGCCAGGGGTCCTTGCATGGCATGCGATTGCTCCAGGACCGCATCGCCGGCACGCCACTCGCCCGCCGGCTGGTCGCGGCCTATCTGGTCGGCTACGCCATCCCGCGCGAATTGGGGCTGCCGGACGGCATCGGCCCGTGCCGCAGCCCGACCGACACCGGCTGCTATCTGACATGGAACTCGCTTGCCCCCACAGCAAATCGTGCCGTGTGGCAACAAACCTCGACGATCTGGCTGGATAAAGCCTATCGTGAGATCGCTGGCCGCCCGCTCGCTTGCATCAATCCGCTAACCGGCACGCTCGACGGCGCGGCGCCCGCAACAGACAATCTGGGCGGTCTCGCCTTCGTCGCGGAAAATCTGCCGATGCCGGCGCCCCGCAAACATTTGACCGGTGCCGCTTGCACCGACGGCGTGTTGCTGGTGACGCCGCCGACCGATGATCCGGGGCTGACGGTCAGCGTCTTCGGCGGCAATTATCATATTTACGATTACAATCTGTTCTATCTGAATATCCGCGAGGGCCTGGATACCCGCATCGATGCCTATCTTCGTACCCGGACGGCGAATGCGGCGGATGCGAAAACGGCGCCCCCATGACGCAAGCGTACGGAGCCTCAATCGACGATCCGCTTTGCGCGAACCGCAAGCTGCGGTGCCACACATCAGAAATTATAAGGCACCGGCTCGCCCAAATGGTGCCCGTGAGTCGGCGGAAAGCGGGCTTCGATGCGCCGACGGACATTGGCGACATTGTCCGCGAACACCAAAATGCGGCGACCGCGCCGCATTTCCTCCGCCACGGCTTCCGGCACGCCCTTGGGCGGGTATTCCCAGCGGACGCTGATCATCCAGGAGGTGTAGGACGGCTGAATGATCTGATCGAGCACATAGATGATCGTCGGCAGCCGGTTTTGCAATTCGTGCAGCGTCTGCTCGGCCAAGAGTCGTCGGGTCGTCATGCGTTCGATTTCCAGGCTCAACTGTGCGTGCTCTTCCCCCGCGCGCAATTGACCCTGTTGGCTGTTTCCGGCCTCGGCGGCCAGCGTCTCGATCTGCTGTTGCAGGGCGGCAGCCTGTCGTGGGACCGTGGCGAGTCGGGCGCGCAGTGCCTGGAATGCGACATAGGCGACCAAGTAGAACGTCACCCCGAAGACGAACAGCGTGCTTTGAAGTGCGACATTATTCATGACAGCGCTTCACCCTTGGATCGCGTGCCGGTCGGTCGCCCCGGCACGCAATGCGGCCCGGATGATGAACCCATTCTGCATCGGATAGCGTTTTTCAGCAGCCGCAGCGGCATTGGCCAAACTACGACTCCAGACGCGCAGTACGCGGGCCTGTTGCCAGAGTTGTCTTTCCGGCCCGGCCACCTTCTCGACATCAAGCGCACTGGGGTTGCGTCCGAGCATGAAATCGAACGGCAGCAAACCCGTCTCGGGGGCACCGATTTCGAATGTGAGTTCATTGATCTGCTTGGGTAATCTGTCGATTTTGCCGTTGAGTGACTTCATCTCGGCCTGCATGCTCTCAAGCGATTCAGCCAATGCGCGCCGGTTCGCGTCCGCCTCGGCCAACTGAACGTTTAACGCACCCCGCTCGCTGCGCAGTTTCTTGATGCGGTCGCGCGCTGCCGCCAGCTCGAATTGCCGTTCGGCCGCACGCACCATGGGCGTGCCGACCGCCAGCAGGCCGATCAGTCCAATCAGCCCGGTCACGAAGAGCACGACCGATATCGCGAACATGCCACGCCTTTCCCGCCATCAATCCGCTATGAGGGCCATATTGTCCGAGGTCGAGTCAACCCGCCAAACGTGCGCGGCCGTGCACACTTCGCACCATGCACGGTGAGAGGCTTTGTTCCATCCCGAAACTGCCTTAAAGTCGTGCCGTCACATATTTTCCCGAGCTGCCGGATTCATCATGATCGACGCCTTGCGCGACCAGACCGCCCCGCAAATCACTCGCCTTGTCGATTACCAACCCCCAGAGTTCCTGATCGAAACCGTCGATCTGGTGTTTGAGCTTGGCGAGGACGAGACCAGCGTCAAATCGCACCTGACCGTTCGCCGCAACCCGGCCGCCCGCGAGCGAATCGGCGTATTGACGCTCGACGGCGAGGCGCTGACGCTCGACTCGGTGGCGCTGGACGGGGAAACGCTCGGAGCGAACCGGTATCGGCAGAGCGATGTCGCGCTTACGCTGGCCGACCTGCCCGATGCCTTCACGCTCGACATCGAAACCCGGATCAAACCACAGAACAATACGGAATTGTCCGGCCTCTACAAATCCGGCGGCAATTTCTGCACGCAATGCGAGGCGGAAGGCTTTCGCCGCATTACGTTCTTCCAGGACCGGCCGGATGTGATGGCACGCTATACCACCACCATCCTGGCCGACAAGGCGCGCTATCCGGTCCTGCTGTCGAACGGCAACCCGATCGATGGCGGCGACAGCAGCCGCGGCCGGCATTGGACGAAATGGGAAGACCCGCACCCCAAGCCGTCTTATCTGTTCGCCTTGGTTGCGGGCGATCTGGTCGTATATCGCGACCACTTCACCACCTGTTCCGGACGCGACGTGGCGCTCGCCATCTATGTCCGGTGCGGCGACGAGGATAAATGCGCCCACGCCATGGCATCGCTCAAGGCGTCGATGCGCTGGGATGAAGAGGTTTATGGCCGCGAATATGATCTCGATGTCTTCAATATCGTCGCCGTCTCGGATTTCAATATGGGAGCGATGGAGAATAAGGGCCTCAACATCTTCAATGCGAAATATGTGCTGGCCAAGCCCGAGACCGCGACGGATCGGGATTTCCAGGACATCGAGGCGGTCATCGCGCATGAATATTTCCACAACTGGACCGGCAACCGTGTGACCTGCCGCGACTGGTTTCAGCTCTCGCTCAAGGAAGGGCTGACGGTTTTCCGCGATCAGGAATTCTCGGCCGACCAGAACAGCCGCGCCGTGACCCGGATCTGCGATGTCCGTCAGCTGCGCGCCAAGCAGTTCCCGGAGGATGACGGCCCGCTGGCGCATCCCGTCCGGCCGGAAAGCTATATCGAAATCAACAACTTCTATACACCGACGGTCTATGAGAAGGGCGCCGAGGTGGTACGGATGATCCACACGCTTCTGGGGCCCGAGCGGTTCCGCAACGGCACGGATCTCTATTTCGCCCGTCACGACAACGCCGCCGTCACCATCGAGGATTTCGCCCAGGCGATGCAGGATGCCTCCGGCGACGATCTCGGCCAATTCAAACGCTGGTACGCTCAGGCCGGAACGCCGACCGTCACGGTCTCGGATTTCTACGACCCGGCCAACCGGCGCTACACGCTGACGGTTGCTCAAGCGACCGCGCCCACACCGGGCCAACCGGTCAAGGAACCGTTCGTGATCCCGCTGGCCATGGGGTTGCTCGATCCGGCGGGCGCCGAAATGCCGACACGGCTGGCCGGCGAAGCCACGCCCATGATCGGCACACGGATTTTGACGATCACCGAAGCGCGGCAAAGCTTCGAGTTCGAGGATGTACCGGCAGCACCCGTCCCGTCGCTGTTCCGCGGCTTTTCCGCCCCGGTCAAGCTCACCGGGATCGCGCTTGACCGGCTGAAATTCCTGGCCGCGCACGATCCCGATCCCTTCGCCCGCTGGGAAGCCGGCCAGCAGGCGGCGACGCGGCTTCTCCTCGATCTGGTCGCGTCCTGGCAACGCGGCGACACGCTGGCACTCGATCCCGATCTGATCGAAAGCTTCCGGCTGAGCCTGAGCGGGCCGATGGCGGACCCGGCCTTCCTCGCGGAGACTTTGACGTTACCGAGCGATGCCTTTCTTGCCGATCAAATGGCGGTCATCGATGTCGAGGCGATCGAGGCCGCGCGGAACTTCGTGCGCACCGGCCTCGGATGCGCGCTCGCCGGCGAATTCGCCCAGACCTACGACCGGTTGACCGAAAACGCCGCCTACCAGCCCTCTGCCCTCGATATCGGCAAGCGGGCGCTGCGCAACACCTGCCTCGGCTATCTCGCGGCGACCGGCACCAGCGGCATCGCACGCGCCAAGACGCAATTCGACGCCGGCCGGAACATGACCGACGTGCTGGCCGCCCTCATGATCCTGGGCGACACCGATTGCCCGGAGCGCACCGCCGCCTTTGCCAGTTTCTACGAGACTTGGCAAAAGGATGATCTGGTCATCGACAAATGGTTCGCCATGCAGGCGATCTCATCCCTGCCGGATACACTCGAACGCTGCCGTGTCCTGCTGGAGCATCCCGATTTCGATCGGAGGAACCCCAATCGCGTGCGCGCCCTGGTCGCGACCTTCTCACGCGACAATCTGTTGCGCTTTCATGACCGCAGCGGAGCCGGTTACGTCTTTCTGGCCGATCAGGTGATCGCCATTGATGCATCCAACGCCAATCTGGCGGCACGGCTGGTCCAGCCGCTGGGCAATTGGCGGCGTCAGGATTCGGCCCGTCAAGCGCTGATGAAACGGGAACTTCGACGCGTCCTCGCCGCCGACCTCAGCAAGGGCACTTTCGAAATGACGTCGAAAAGCCTGGAGGAGACCTCTTGACGGTTCCGGCGAACGGTCAAGTGCCGCGATCATGGCACGCGTGCTGAGGGCGGGACGGCTCATCGTCGAGCAGCTCGGCACGCTGATACTGTTCTATCTCCTGCTGTTCAGCTTGGGGTTGAAAGCGGCAATTGCCGGGGCGTTGGTGTTCGTGGTGGCTGACGGAATGCGCCGACACCTGCAAAAGGTCGGATTTCCCAAGCTTTACATCCTGACCAGCGCGCTCACCTTCATCTTCGGCGGTATCGACCTGTTGTCGCATACCCCGTTCATGATCAAATACGAGGCCGTAATCACCAGCCTGGTCGTTGCCGCGACCTTCGCCTATGGCGCGCGAGGGCCCAAATCGATGATGCAGGAATTGGCCGAGCAGCAAAGCCGGGAAACCTTTCCCGACCGGGCCGATGTGCGGGCCTTTTTCAAACTGATGACGCTCACCTGGGCCGGCTATTTCGTCATTCGTGCAATCGTCTATTTCTGGATCGGCGAGGTCTTGCCGGTCGAACGGGTCATGACGATCCGCCCGATCCTGGGCGGTGCGAGCCTGCTGGCGATGATCGCGCTCAGCCTGCAAGGCCGCCGGATGTTCACGCTGTGCCGGCGGCTCGGTCTGCTGCCAAGTACTAACGACACTGGTAATCCACAACCCC
>JAXDMU010000042.1:0-6264 GCA_034665905.1 Aliidongia sp.
TGTACGTTATAAATGGCCGACATTCTGGTAGGTTCGCCGTACTATCGGGGTTTAGCCGGTACGCCCGGAAATTGTCCGTAGAGGGAGTCTGTTTTGCTCGGGAGGCCAGCCGATATTATCCGGCAGCACCGGCCAATTGCGGCAGATGATCCAGCGGATCGATTGCCTTGGTGCCGCGGCGCAGTTCGAAATGCAGTTGCGCCTGCCCGATGCCGCCGCTGTTGCCGACGCGCGCGACAGCCTCGCCGCGGCGAATTTTCTGACCTTTTTTCACCAGCAACACCTGATTATGGGCATAGGCCGTGACCCAGCCATCCTCATGCTTGATCAGCAGCAGATTGCCGAACCCGCGCAACTCGTTGCCGGCATAGGCGACGGTGCCGCTTTCGGCGGCGCTGACCGTGGTGCCTTCGGGGGCGGCGATGTTGATGCCGTCATTATGGGCACCTTCGGCGGTGGTGCCGTACACCGACAGAATGCGGCCGCGTACCGGCCACAGAAACAGCGGCTGCACCGGATCGGTATGATTGGCGACCAGAGCGGCGACAGCCGCGGACGGCTTCGCCTCGCTTTCAGTTTGCGGCGGCGGCGCGGCCGGCGCGGGCTTGGCCGGGGGGCGAACCGGCGACGCATCGGCCGGTGGTTGGGGCGGAGCCGGTGCGCGCGGCGCTTCGGCTGGGGCCGGCGGCGGCAGGGTGGTGACGGTGATCGAACCCCCACCCCCCGGAGGCGACGGTGGTGGGGCGATCGACGCTGAACTCGGCATCGCCGAGACGGCCGGAAGGGGTGCCGAGTTCACCGGCGCCGGGACCGGCACGGCGGCTTCGACCGGCGCCGGCAAGATCAGTGTCGTGCCGCTCTTGATGGTATAGGGCGGGTTCAGATGGTTTTCCCGCGCCAGGCTCGACGCTTCGACGCCATGTTGGCGCGCCACGGCATAGAGCGTTTCGCCCGGCTGCACGACGTGCTGACGCAGATGTGGAATGGTCAGGTTTTGCCCGGCCTTGAGGATATAGGGCGGTTGCAGCGCATTGGCATCGATCAGCGCGCGCACCGGAACATTGGTCTCGCGCGCGACGCCATAGAGCGTCTGGCCCGGCCGCACCACCACCCGTCCACCCGCCGTTTCGAGCGGTGCCGGTGCCGGGGCAACGCTCTGGGGCGGGACATATCCGGCATCGGTATCCTCGTCATCCTCGCGAATGCAGCCGGTCAAAGCGGCCACCATCAGCGACAGGATCAGCAGGCGAACGACACTCATGTTTCCTCCTTGCCACGCCGCGCCGGTTCGCGCGGCAGCCCGGGTACCAGGGGGACGAAACGCACCGCGCATAATTCCTCGCGGACCAGGGTGCCGTCGGCATCGCGGCGAATGCGGACCAGGATCTGATCCTGGCGTTCCGGCCCGAGCGGCCCGACCAGAATGCCATCCGGTGCCAGCAGATCGATCAGCGCCTGGGGAAATTCGGCGGCGGCCGCGGTGATCAATATGCGATCGAACGAACCGGCCTCGGGCCAGCCCTTGCTGCCGTCACCGAACCGGCTGGTGACGTTGCCCAGCCGAAGCTGGGCAAAGCGCCGCTCGGCCTCGCGCAGCAAGGCCCGGTGGCGCTCGATGGTGAAGACGCGGCGGCATAGCTGCGCCAGCACAGCGGTCTGATAACCGGAACCGGTGCCGATCTCGAACACCATATGCCGCTCGCCCACCTCCAGCGCTTCGGTCATGCAGGCGACGACCAGCGGTTGGCTGATGGTCTGACCATGACCGATCGGCAGCGCCACATTGTCCCAGGCATGCTCGGCGAAGGTCGGCGGCACGAAGAGGTCGCGCGGCACATTGGCCATCGCCGCCAGCACCCGCTCGTCGCGAATTCCTGCCCGCGCCAGTTCCTCGGCCAGACCGGCCGCCTTCAGCGCCTGATCCGGATCGAGGGCGAGGTTCACGGAAAGACGCTCCGCAAGGCATCGAGGCCGGATCGGTGGGTCAGATCGAGATGGATCGGAGTCACCGCCACGCCGCCCGCGGCGACGATAGCGATGTCGCTGCCGGGCGGCGGCGCGTTCTCGTTGCGCGTCGGGCCAATCCAGTAGACCGCCTGACCGCGTGGATCTGTCATTTCCACCAGATTGTCGCCGATCCTGCGCTGGCCTTGCGGACAGGCTCGGATACCCGTCATCGCGTCGAACGGGATGTTGGGAATATTGACGTTCATCAGCGTATTGGCCGGCCACGGTGCGGCGACCAGGCGTTTGACGATTTCGGTCGCCATGCGCCCGGCCCCGTCCCACAGCGGTTCCTCGCCATTCATCACGGCCAGGCTGATCGCGATCGACGGCACATTCAGCAGCGTGCCTTCCATCGCCGCCGCGACGGTGCCGGAATAAGTCACGTCCTCACCGATATTGGCGCCGAGATTGATACCCGAGACCAGCAGATCGGGCTGCTTGTCACGCATGATCTGGCGGATGCCGAGCAGCACGCTGTCCGTCGGCGTGCCATCCACCGCGAAGCGCCGCGCCTGGAGCCGGCGGATGCGCAAGGGCCGGCGCAAGGTCAGCGAATGCCCAGCCCCGCTCTGCTCATGCTCGGGCGCCACGACCCAGACATCGCTCGTGATCTGCCGCAGGGCGAGCGCCAGTATCTTCAATCCGGGTGCCGCGATGCCGTCATCGTTCGACAGCAGAATCCGTGCCTTGGACAGATCGAACCGGTCGGCGATCATCGCGCCTCGATCGCCGCGAGCCCACCCAGATAGGGCCGCAAGGCCGCCGGCACGACGATGGCGCCATCGGCCTGCTGGTAATTCTCCAGCACGGCCACCAAAGTGCGCCCGACCGCCAGCCCGCTGCCGTTCAGCGTATGAACGAAGCGGGTGTTCTTGCTGTCTTTCGGACGGAACCGCGCCTTCATCCGGCGGGCCTGGAAATCGCTGCAATTGGAACAGCTGGAAATCTCGCGATAAGCGCCCTGCCCCGGCAGCCAGACTTCGAGATCATGCGTCTTTCGCGCGGTGAACCCCATGTCGCCGGCCGAGAGCAGCATCACCCGATAGGCCAGGCCCAGGCGCTGGAGAATGGTTTCGGCCGCCCCGGTCATCCGCTCATGCTCGGCGTCGGATTGGTCGGGATGCACGATCGAGACCATCTCGACCTTGGTGAATTGATGCTGTCGAATCATGCCGCGCGTGTCGCGCCCGGCCGCCCCGGCTTCGGCGCGAAAGCAGGGCGTGCAGGCGGTAAAGCGCTGCGGCAGCGCCGACTCATCCAGGATTTCGTCGGCCGCAAGATTGGTCAACGACACTTCGGCGGTCGGAATCAGCCACCTTCCATCCGTCGTGCGAAACTGCTCCTCGCTGAATTTCGGCAGCTGGCCGGTTCCATACATGGTCTGGTCGTTGACCAGAAGCGGCGGTGAAATTTCGGTATAGCCAAATTCGTTGGTATGGATATCGAGCATAAAGGCTCCGAGCGCACGCTCCAGCCGCGCCAACGCGCCTTTGAGTACAGTAAAGCGCGCACCCGCAATCTTGGCAGCCCGCTCGAAATCCATGAGGCCGAGTTGCTCGCCCAATTCGAAATGCTGCCTGGGCTGAAACGCGAAATCCGGCGGCGTGCCCCAGCGCCGGATCTCGACATTGCTCTGCTCATCGAGCCCGTCGGGTACATCGGCCGCTGGAATGTTGGGCAAGGCGGACAGCTTGCGGTCCAACTCATCGGCGAGGCGCCGGTCCTCGCCTTCGAGCGCCGTCATACGGTCCTTGGCCGCCGCCATCTCGGCCATCAACGGTTCGGCCGATTCGCCCCGCGCCCGTGCTTTGCCGATTTCGCGTGAGGCGTCGTTGCGGCGACTCTGGATCTCCTGCAAGGCAGTTTGGGCGGCCCGCCGCGCCGTGTCGAGCGCCAGAATCTCTTGGGCGATCGGCGCAAGGCCGCGGCGGGCCAGACCGCGATCGAACAGATCGGCATCGTCGCGGATGGATTTCAAATCATGCATGGGGAGTCTTGCAATGTGGTTGCGTGTGTCCGGTCGGTTATAAGGAGTTCGGCCGGGGGCGTCCATCGTTCGGGATGGCGACGACCGCCGCAACAGGCTGAGGTGCATCACGACCGTTTCCGAACCGCCCATCCTCGTCGATGACGCCGACGACCCGCGCATCGCGCCCTATCGCTTTGTGCGCGAGCGCGATCTGGTCGGGCGCGACGGGCTGTTCATCGCCGAGGGCGAAATCGTACTGCGGGTCCTGCTGCGCAGCCCGCTGCACCGGCCGGTTTCGCTTCTACTCGCCGCCCACCGGGTGCCGACGCTGGCGCCGCTGCTGGCGACCCTGCCCGCAGCCGTGCCGGTTTATGCCGCAAGCCAGGCCGTGATGGACCGGATCGTCGGGTTCCCGGTCCATCGCGGCATCCTGGCACTCGGCCGGCGCGGCGCGATGCCGCAGACCGCCGAACTGCTGGCCGGTGCCGGCGCGCGAGCGCTCGTCGTGGTGCTGTGCGGCACCGCCAATCACGACAATCTGGGCGGCGTGTTCCGCAACGCCGCGGGCTTCGGTGCCGATGCGGTCCTGCTCGACCATCAATGCTGCGACCCGTTCTATCGCAAGGCGATCCGCGTCTCGGTCGGGGCGACGCTGCTGGTGCCCTGGGCGCGGCTGGCGCTGGGCGACGATCCCGTGGCACTGCTGGTCGATCACGGTTTTTCGGCGGTGGCGCTAAGCCCGTCCGGCACCCTGCCGCTCGCCCGCTATGACCGCGCCCCGCGCGTCGCCGCCTTGTTAGGTGCCGAAGGACCGGGATTACCGGCCGATTTGATCGCGCGGGTGCAAACCCTGTCGATCCCGATGGCCGGCGGCTTCGATTCGCTCAACCTCGCCACCACCAGCGGCATCGTGCTGCATCATCTCGCCTGCGGCCAAAGCGGACGCTGACGCCCGGGCAGCCATTCGCGCGGCCTCTCCGGCGAATCATCGCTGCCGATCCGGGCGTACCCCCCGGCGCGACGGAACCATTACCGGCGCCGGCAGTTGAGTTGCAACCCAATTGACGGAGAAATTCCATGAGGAAAATACTTTCCGCGGCGGTCGCCGCCGCAGCCATCGTCGGTTTCGGTGCCGCCTTCGCCCAAACCCCACCGTCGGACTCGTCGGCACCCCCCGCGATCGCGACCGATCATGGCGACAGCCGGACCACCGTAGCGCCGGTTTCGGGCAAGAATAGCTTTACCGAATCCGAGGCGCGTAGCCGCCTGGAGAAGCATGGCTATTCCAATGTGAGCCCCCTGGCCCAGGACGAACAATCAATCTGGCGCGGCACCGCCATCAAGGACGGCAAGACCCTGAATGTTGCGGTCGATTACCAGGGAAACATCGTCGATCACTAAGCACCCATTGTGAAATTGGCGACGCACGATGTGCCGCGCCAAGGAGGAACAAGAATGACCCGCACGCTTACAGGCCTATATGATTCTTACACTGACGCCCAATTGGCGGTACGTGACCTTGAGGTTGCCGGGATCAACCGTGATCAAATAAGCTTGGTAGCCAACAATACGGGCAATCGCATCCGCTCGGAGGTCGGCGAAGGCAATGAGGCCGGTACCGGTGCCGAAGCCGGTGCCGCGTTCGGCGCGGTCGTCGGCGGTGGCGCTGGGCTGCTGGCCGGTCTCGGCATGCTGGCGATCCCAGGTATCGGCCCGATCGTGGCGGCCGGCTGGCTCGTCGCGACGGCGGCCGGTGCCGTGGGCGGTGCGCTGGTCGGCGGTGCCGGCGGCGGGGTCATCGGTGCGATGATCGGCAACGGCATCCCCGAAGAACATGCCCATGTCTATGCTGAAGGCGTCCGCCGCGGCGGCACGCTCGTCGCGGTTCGGGCTGAGGACCGACTCGCTCCGATGGTCGAGGCCATTCTGCAAAAATATGGCCGGGTCGATCCGGTCGCGCGCGGCAACGCCTATCGGGAAACCGGCTGGTCGCGCTTCGACGAAAATGCCCCGCCGTTCGACGACGAGGAACTCGGCCGCGAACGCCGGGTCGGTCGATCGACCATGCTGTAAGGGCAATTCCCGGTAGTAAAATACCTGAAAATTGAAGGCCGCGGGCCACCGGAAAATCGGTGGCCCATTTTGCTGTTGCGCGGCCTATGCAGGCTACGGCATTCACACAATTCATTTGACCAAACTGTAGAAGCTTGAATCTATGGGGCATTTCTTGAAGGGAAATGCCATTTTGGGTACGGTCGGGGAACTTGGGTATTTCGGCGATGCGCGCC
>JAXDMU010000043.1:0-3799 GCA_034665905.1 Aliidongia sp.
GGCGTGCTGCCGATCCGGCTCGATGCCGCGACGGTTGCGGCCCTGATGGCGGACGCCACGAACGGCGCCAATGCGGTCTTCACGATCGATCTGGAAAAACAGACCGTCAGCCGGCCGGACGGCCAGGTCGTAGCGTTCGAGATCGACCCATTCCGCAAGCATTGCATGCTGAAGGGACTCGACGATATCGGCTTGACCCTGGAAAAAGCACCGGCGATCGAGCGCTTTGAGGACCGGCAGCGTCTCGGCCAACCCTGGCTGAGTTCGAATCAGGGGATGGGGTGGACGGCCCCCGACCACCGAGGTTAAGGAGAACCGGACGTGACCGCGGCAAAAAAACTTCTGATTCTGCCGGGCGACGGCATCGGTCCCGAAATCATGGCCGAGGTGGCGCGGGTGATCGAGTGGTTCGACGCAAAAGGCCGCATCGCCTTCGACGTCGAGGCCGCACAGGTCGGCGGGGCCGCCTGTGATGCCGAGGGTGCCCCGGTCAGCGAGGCCACCATGGCCAAGGCGCTGGCCGCCGATGCAGTGCTGCTGGGCGCGGTCGGTGGGCCGAAATGGGAGAGCCTGCCTTTCGCGCTCCGTCCCGAACGCGGGTTGCTGCGGCTGCGCAAGGATTTGCAGCTATTCGCCAATCTGCGCCCGGCCATCGTGTTCGACCCGCTGGCCGAGGCGTCGAGTCTCAAGCCCGAACTGGTCCGTGGCCTCGATATCATGATCGTGCGCGAACTGACCGGCGGCGTCTATTTCGGCACGCCGCGCGGCATCGAAACCCTGCCGAACGGCGAGCGGCGCGGCTTCAACACGCAGTGCTATACGACATCCGAGATCGAGCGGGTCGCACGCGTCGGCTTCGATCTGGCGCGCAAGCGGCGCGGCCGGGTGTGCTCGGTCGAAAAAGCCAATGTCATGGAATCGGGCATGCTGTGGCGCGAGGTCGTGACCGAACTGCACAAAACCGACTATGCCGATGTGGCGCTCAGCCATATGTACGCCGATAATTGCGCAATGCAGCTGGTGCGCCAGCCCAAGCAATTCGACGTGATTCTGACCGACAATCTGTTCGGCGACATTCTGAGCGATTGTGCCGCGATGCTGACGGGCTCGCTCGGCATGCTGCCCTCGGCCTCGCTCGGCGCGGCCGATGCGGGCGGCCGGCGCAAGGCGCTCTACGAACCGGTCCACGGCTCCGCCCCCGACATCGCCGGGCTCGGCCTCGCCAATCCGCTGGCCGGCATCCTCAGCTTTGCCATGATGCTGCGCTATTCCTTCGATCTGGCCGAAGAGGCGGCGCTGATCGAGCGGGCCGTCGAAGCGCTCCTCGGCGAGGGCGTGCGGACGGCGGACATCGCGCTTGACGATGTGGCTCGGGTCTCGACCGCGGAGATGGGCCGGGCGCTGGTCGGCGCGCTGGAGAGGGTGGCCGGCTGACCGGTCAGCCATGCAAATCCTTCCGCGATCCGCATCCACGACCACGGTTATAGTACCGCCCCTTTTGAGATTAGAGCCGAGGACATCACCATGGGCTATCGGATCGCCGTGGTCGGCGCCACCGGCAATGTCGGGCGCGAAATCCTGCAAATCCTGGCCGAGCGGGAATTCCCGGTCGATGAGGTGATCGCATTGGCTTCGTCACGCTCGATCGGCAGCGAGGTGTCGTTCGGCGAAGACGAGACGCTGAAGGTCGGTGATCTCGATACTTTCGATTTCAAGAATATCGACATCGCACTGTTCTCGCCAGGCGCCAAGGTCTCAGCCGTGCATGCGCCGCGCGCCGCCAAGGCCGGGGCGGTGGTGATCGACAATACCTCGCACTTCCGCATGGACCCGGACGTGCCGCTGGTTGTGCCCGAGGTCAATCCCGAGGCGATCGCGCGTTACACTAAGCGCAACATCATCGCCAACCCGAATTGCTCGACTATTCAGATGGTGATGGCGCTGGCGCCGCTGCATCGTATCGCCACGATCAAGCGCATCGTGGTCGCGACCTACCAATCCGTCTCCGGCGCCGGCAAGGAGGCGATGGACGAGTTGTTCAATCAGACCCGCGCGATCTATGTGAACGACGCGATCAAGCCCGAGCAATTCCCCAAACGCATCGCCTTCAACGTCATCCCGCATATCGATACCTTCATGGATGACGGCGCCACCAAGGAAGAATGGAAGATGGTCGTCGAGACTCGCAAGATCCTGGATCCGGATATTGCGGTGACGGCGACCTGTGTGCGCGTGCCGGTTTTCATCGGGCATGCCGAGGCGGTCAATGTCGAATTTGAGCACGCGATCTCGGTCGAGCAGGCGCGCGCGGCGCTGAAGACGGCGCCCGGCATCTCGGTCGTCGATCACCGGGTCGATGGCGGCTATGTGACGCCGCAGGAATGTGCCGGCGAGGATATGGTGTTTGTAAGTCGCCTGCGCGCCGACCGAACCGTCGCACATGGGCTCAACCTCTGGATCGTCGGCGACAATCTACGCAAGGGCGCCGCCCTCAACGCGGTGCAGATCGCCGAAGTTCTGGCCCGCGATTACCTTGCCCAGCGCTGAAACAAGTTGCGTGTTCCGCGCTTTTCGGCAAGAAACTCAACTGCGGGACTGATCCGCCATTGCCAGGGGG
The DNA here is from genome assembly GCA_034665905.1 of Aliidongia sp. Taxonomy (GTDB): domain Bacteria; phylum Pseudomonadota; class Alphaproteobacteria; order ATCC43930; family CGMCC-115725; genus JAXDMU01. Next base: position 2,618 of record JAXDMU010000043.1, read on the forward strand.
GCCGCAGGTGAACAAGCATGTTGCATTGATACTGGGTTGCGTCGGGGCGATGAGCCTGTCCGCGGCCGCCTGGGCGCAGACCTCCACCGGCTTCGCCGTCAATGCCGAGGGCTATTATTACGAATTCGACGAACCGGGCTTCGACCGGCAGAGCGGCCCCTATGGCACCGTTGGCGGCAGCTATACCAGCCACTACCTCGACACGTTCTGGACAGCCGATCTTCGGCTTGGTGCGGGTGTCACGGATTTCGTCTCCGGGGCTTCGGGCAACATCAACAATGTCTGGGATTATTCCGCCGAATTGCGGCTGATCGCGACGCGCGATATCGAACTGACCCCCGGCATCATTCTCCAGCCCTCGCTGGGCCTCGGCTACCGCGTGCTGTACGACAATGCGGCCGGGCAGATCTCCAGCAATGGCAGCATCGCGATCAACCGGCTGACGCAGTATCTCTACTGGCCGGTCGGCATCGGCTTCAGCTTTCCGGCCGGCTCTGTCACTTTCAAGCCGTCCTTTGAGTATGATTTCCTGATCGACGGCAACGTCACCGCCTATACGGCCGGTCTGGGCGGCATCGACAATAATCTCAGCAACGATTTGAATTCCGGCTCGGGGTTTCGCGTCAAACTCGATACCGAGGTGCAGACGACCACCGGCAAGCTGACCTTCGGGCCTTTCCTGCATTATTGGTCGGTGCGCGTCTCGGATCTGGCGCCGATCAATTCCGGCGGCCAGACCATCGCCGACGCGTTCGAACCGATCAGCCACACCTGGGAAGCGGGCTTCGGCGCATCGCTTAAGTTTTAACGGAGCGGCGCGCCCGACTCGTACATGCTTCGTTAAACGTTGACTGACTACAGTGGTAGTGCGCTGAAGCGCGCTAGGTGAACGGCCTCAATCAGGCCACCGAAAGGTTAAACCATGTCGATCCAAAATATTGGCGCCTCAGCCCCGCCGATCACGCTCAAGCCTCTGGAACAAAAATCGGATTTACCCGCCGCCGCCGCCGTTCCGCAGATCGCGGCCAAAGCGGCAAATGCGCCCCCCGCCGTGGCCAACACGGCACCGGCCGCAGCCAAGCCCGCGGATCTGAGCCTCAAGGTCAATGCCGACGGCACGACCGGCCCCCACCACAAGCCACGCCACCCGAAATTGCCGGGCAGCTTTCACGTCTGACGACG
>JAXDMU010000044.1:0-6790 GCA_034665905.1 Aliidongia sp.
AATTGTTCCGGCGTCGTGAAAAGGTGCATCGGCTGCTTCTCGCTGAGCAAGGCCACTTTTTCCTGTTCCACACTGGTGCCGTTTCGCTGGGCGCGGTCGGCGATCTGCTTCTGGACCAGCGGGGTCAGCACCCAGCCGGGGCAGACGGCGTTGCAGGTGATGCCCGTGTTGGCATTTTCCAGAGCAATCACCTTGGTCAAACCGACGAGGCCGTGCTTGGCTGCGACATAAGCGGCCTTCTGTTCGCTTGCGACCAGCCCATGGGCCGAGGCGATATTGACGATCCGACCCCATCGACCCTTTTTCATCAGGGGAATCGCCGCCTTGCTGGCATGAAACGCGGCGGAAAGGTTGATCGCGAGTATCGCGTCCCACTTATCTTCCGGGAATTCATCGACGGGGGCGGTGAATTGGATGCCCGCATTGTTGACGAGGATGTCGGCCCCGCCCAATTCCTTGGCGGCCTGCGCCACCATGGCCCGGATATCGGCCGGCTTCGACATGTCGGCGGCGGAATAGGCCACCTTGACGCCGTGCGCCTTGGCAAGATCGGCGCGGATCTGCTCGATCTCGGCGGCCGGCCCGAATCCGTTCAGCAGAATATGGCACCCATTCGCGGCGAGCGCCGTGGCGATGCCATGGCCGATGCCGCTGGTCGAGCCGGTTACGATGGCGATTTTTCCGTTCATGTCGCACTTCCTTGATGATGGGATGGCCCGCTGGCGCAACCGCTTCCGTTCGAGGGAAACGGCCGATTCGCCGATTGCGTTTAGGGCAATCGCGATGACCGGGATTGCACCGCGGCGTTTAAGGTTCAGCGTTTGAACAGGCTATCCGCGCCCGATCGGTGGCTCTGCTTGGCGGCGATGGCGGCGCGGGCGCGGGTGGCTTCGGCTTCGAGCGCTGCGATGTAATCGTTCAGTTCGACCACGGAAAGCGGGGTCAAATCCTTGGGCGGCAGCTTGCGATGCTGCGGCGCGTCATCGTCTTCCCGAGCCATTTGCGTCACGCTCCCTGGCGATCGTGCCCCAAGGGCACCAGGTGGTTGCCACTGCCGACCGCCTCGGCAACCGAGGCGAAGCCGTCCCGACGCAGCAGGGCGGCCAGTTCGCGCTTGATGCGGCCGATCAGCGCCGGCCCGTCATAGGTCAGCGCGGTATAAAGCTGCACCAAAGCGGCACCGGCCCTGATTTTGCGATAAGCGTCGGCACCCGACGCGATACCGCCGACACCGATCAGCGGCAAAGTGCCGCGGGTGAGGCGGTACACCTCGTCCAGCATGCGAGTCGAGGGCTCGAACAACGGCGCGCCCGACAGGCCGCCCGGCTCGGGGGCGTCCGGGCTCTGGAGTTCGGCCGGCCGGGCGGTCGTGGTGTTGGAGACGATCAGCCCGTCGATCGCCGAGGCCATTACCGTCTCGGCGACATCCTCCAATTCCTGCCGCGTCAGATCGGGTGAGATCTTGAGCAGGACCGGCGGCCGGGCGCCGGGCAGCGCATCGCGCACCTCGGTCACGGCGGCGATCAGCATCGCCAGTTCGCTGCGCCGTTGCAGATCGCGCAAACCGGGCGTATTGGGCGACGAGACGTTGATCACCAGATAATCGGCAAACGGACCAAGCGCCGTCACGCCGCGCCGGTAGTCGGATGCGGCATCGGCACTGTCGCGGTTTTTGCCCAGGTTGGCGCCGAGAATCCCGCGTCGCGCCCGCTGGGCCAGACGCGACGCGACGCGGTCCAGCCCCTGATTGTTGAATCCCAGGCGATTGATGACGGCGCGATCGGCCGGCAGGCGGAACATCCGCGGCGTGGGATTACCCACTTGTGGCCGCGGCGTTACCGTGCCGATTTCGACGAAGCCGAAGCCCCAGCGCAGCATGGCGTCAGGCACCTCGGCATTCTTGTCGAAGCCGGCGGCAAGGCCGACCGGGTTGGGAAAATCGCGACCCCACAGCCGGGTCGCCAGAATCGGATCGTCGGGCGATGCCCGGCGCGGCGCAGCACCTGCGGCCAGGCCGCGAATCGTCCAGCCATGCGCCTGCTCCGGCGGCAGATGGCGTAGCAGCGGCAGGACGAAAGTGGTCAAGCCTCGCATCGTTCAATCCAAAACGGGAAAAATATGAAGACCACCGGGGGCGAGCGGCAAGTTCCGGACCCAGATGACCGCGCTGAGCGGTAACCCACCGTAAAGATGCGGGAAAAGCCGGCCATCGCGCGACGGTTCCCATTTCAAGGCCGGCCCCAGCGCCACCGGGTCTACCGCCAGCAAAACCAGCCCGTCCTGCCCGGCGCGATGACGCGCCACGCTCTCCACGATCTGGTCGCGCGCGGAAAAATGAATGAAGCCGTCGGCACGATCCTGTGACGAACCGTCATAGATCCCGCGGGCGGCAGCCACCTGCCATTCGTCATGGCGGCAGACATGGTAAATTAAATTATCAGTCATCTGGCGGGCAAGGTTACGCCCGCCAGAGCGAGCGTGCAACCCGTGCCCGACACCCGTGTCCGCTCGCCCTGTCACCCGACCACCTCAAGCGCAAAATTTCAAATCGCGCCATACGTTCATATGTTCAGCCATGTTTAAGGGATTGAGCGGTAAACTCAATCTACATGCTGCGAAAAAAAGGTGAATTGTCATGAACGTTGCATTCCGCTTGAGCGTGCTCGCGATGCTGTTGCTGGCAGGATCAACATCGGGCATGGCAGAGCCCCCGCGATCGCGTGACCAGCTGAAAGAGGATTTCGTCCGCCCCACCCGAGTGCCCTATCCAGACGACGACCCGTATGACGCGCAGAAGGCGCGGCTGGGGCAGATGCTGTTTTTCGAGCCGAGGCTTTCCGGCTCGAAATGGATTTCATGCTCCTCATGCCACAATCCCGGGCTGTCCTGGGGTGACGCGCTGCCGCGAGGCCTCGGGGCCGGCATGAAGCCATTGGCACGCCGGACGCCGACCATCCTCAATCTCGCCTGGGCCGATCTGCTGATGTGGGACGGTCGCAAGACCGGGCTGGAAGATCAGGCCTTCGGGCCGATCACCTCGCCGGACGAAATGAATGGCACGATCGAAGAGCTGATTTTGCGCATCAACGCCATTCCCGCCTATCAGGCCGAATTCAAAAAGGTCTTCGGGGCCGAAGGTGTGTCGGAACGGGCCATTCGACTGTCGATCGCCACGTACGAGCGCACCATCGTGTCGGGGCAGGCGCCGTTCGACCGGTGGATCTCCGGCAACGAGTCGGCGATCTCGGACAGTGCCAAGCGCGGCTTCGATCTGTTTAATGGCAAGGCGAATTGCGCGGTGTGCCATACCGGATGGAATTTCACCGATAACGGCTTTCACGATATCGGTATGCCCGATAAGGATATCGGCCGCGGCGCCTGGCTCAAAATTCAGAGCATGCAGCAGGCGTTCAAGACACCGACCTTGCGCGACATCGACCGCCGCGGCCCCTATATGCATGACGGTTCGATCGAGACGCTGGCCGAGGTGGTCGATCATTACGACCGGGGCGGGACCGCGCGGGCGAGCCTTTCGGACGAAGTGCGGCCGTTGCATCTGACCGGAACGGAAAAGCACGATTTGCTGGCCTTTCTCGCCACGCTTACCGGCGAAGATCCGCCCGTAACCGTTCCCGTTCTGCCCAGTTCGCAGACTGCATCGCGCTGAACATTTCCAAACACGGAGCCTGACCAAATGCGGTTCGCCTTTTCAGTATATTCCCTGGCCCTGCTCATCGCGGCGTTCAGCCCCGCGCGCGCCGACAATGTTACGGTCTTTCAGGAAGGTAAGAAATTCTCCGACACCGAAGTGTCGGTAAAGGTCGGCGAAACCGTAACGTTTTCGAATAAAGATCCAATCACTCATAATGTCTACTCCAGTACCCCCGGCATGTCGTTCGATCTGAAGACCCAGAAATCGGGAGAATCGACGACGATCACTTTCGACCATGGCGGCGAGGCCGAAGTTCATTGTGCCATCCACCCGCAAATGGTGATGAAGGTGAAAGTCCAGTAGTGAGGAGGAGAAGGTGAGTATTCGTACAAGATTGCTGATCGGGTTTCTCCTTGTGATCGCGACCAGCGCGGCGACCGGTATCTATTCCCTTCTGGTCATCGCGGAGACCAGCGCGCTCACCGGTGAACTCTATGACCGGCCGCTGATGGCCAGCAGCTTCGCGCTCAGCGCCACCGCCGATTTCGAGAAGGTCGATCGCGCCCTGGTCACCGCAGCACTCGCCGAATCCGGCACAAAGCTGGCCGCCCAGGGTGATGCAATTGCAGCCCTTGAGGCGAGCGTCCTGGAAGATCTGGGCGTGGTTGAGCAACGCTTTCCAGATGCCCGGGGGATGGGCATGGTCAGCGAAATCAAGAAGCTGCTGGCCGATTGGGACAGCCTAACGAAAAATATGGTCGCGGCACCGCCCGGTCAATTGCCCGCGATGCTGGTCACCGAGGCAGCGCTGCGTGACAAGATCGAGGACAAGCTCGATATTCTGGTCGAAGGCGCCAAGGAAGCCGGATTGAATTTCCGCGAGGAGGCTGCCGCCGTCGGCAAGATCTCGCACTGGATACTGTTCGGCGCCGTCGGATTCAGTGCCGCGGCCGGCATCCTCATCGCTCTGCTGATCGGCCGCAGCATCGGCCGGCCGATCATCGCCATCACCCGGACCATGTCGGCTTTGGCCGGCGGCAATATCGACATCGCGATCCCCGCGCTGGAGCGGCGCGACGAGGTCGGGCAAATGGCCAAGGCGGTCGAAGTCTTTAAGCAGAATGCCGTCGAGGCGCTGGCCCACGCCGCGGCGCGCGCCGAAGCGCAAGCGGTCAAGGAGCGGCGGGCGGAAGTGGTGGCCCAACTGACCGGCGCGTTCGATCGCCAGGTTTCCCGCGTGATCGAGACGCTCAGTACGGCCGCCGGATCGTTGATCACCACGGCCGAGCAGGTGACGCGGGTCGCCGGCGATACGCGCGGCAAGGCATCGTCGGTCGCCACGGCGTCCGAGGAAGCATCGGTCAGCGTCCAGACCGTCGCCGCCGCGACCGAGGAACTTGCCGCCTCGATCGCCGAAATCTCGCGCCAAGTGAAATATTCGACCGACATGGCGGAAAGGGCCGCCGGTCAGGCGCAGGAGACCACGACGACGGTCGGCAGCCTGTCGGACGCGGCCGATCAGATCGGCAATGTCGTTCATCTCATCCAGGACATCGCCTCGCAGACCAATCTGCTGGCGCTCAACGCCACGATCGAGGCGGCCCGCGCCGGCGATGCCGGCAAAGGCTTTGCCATCGTCGCCAACGAGGTCAAGGCGCTCGCCGGCCAAACCGCCAAGGCCACCGACGAAATCGCCGGACAGGTCGCCTCGATTCGCAAGGCGACAGGGAGTGCCGTCGATGCGATTCAGCGGATCTGTGCGACGATCGCCGATCTCAATTCAACGGCATCGCTGATCGCCTCGGCCATCGACCAGCAGGGCGATGCGACGCGCGAGATCGCCCATAATGTGCAGAAGGCCGCAGTCGGGACCGGTGAGGTCGCGCTCAACATCGTCAGCGTGCTTGATGCGTCGAGCGTCAGCCAGGACGCCGCGGCTCAGGTGTTCGACAGCGCGCGCGGCGTGTCGGAAGAGGCGGCGGTCTTACGCGACGAGGTGCAGTCCTTCCTCGCCGGAATCCATGCCGCTTGAGGAGAACGCCGGTTTCGATGGCATCGATCGGTCGCCACCTGCGGGGTCATCGGGGGCCGATTCCCGTCGCCTCGGATCAAAGCGGCTCGTACCTGGGCGATGACGCTCGCCCAATCGTCGGCCATCGGCTGCAACGCAACGGCCCGACATCTTCTATGCTCTTTCCGTCTGCGCTTCAGACGCGGTCACGCGCCGTCCCAGCCAATATTCGACACGTTCGACCAGCTTCACCGGATCGAACGGCTTGACGATGAAATCATTTCCGCCGGCGGTGAGGCATTTTTTCACATCCTCTCCGGTCTTCCGGGCAGTCAGGAACACGATCGGCACGGCCTTGAGGCGAACATCATGTCTGATTCTTCGGCAGGTCTCGAAACCATCCATCCCAGGGACCATCTCAATGTCGAGCAGAATCAGTCTCGGCTGGATACGCAAGATCAATGTCAGGCATTCGGCGCCGCTTGACGTGCCCATGAAGGTGAAGCCAGCAGCCTCGATCAAGGAAGCGAGCATTTGGAGGTTGCCGGACTCGTCGTCCACGCCGATAACGATTTTGCTGCGGCGATCACCAGCGTTTATAATCATCCGCCGATCCTCTCGGGCTGGGCCATCGCATCGAGCGCCGCCAACCGTTCCCGCATCATCGCCCAGGTTTCACGGAACATCAGCGGCAGATGGTCGATGATTTCCTGGGCGCGCGGCAGGTCGCCGGCATCGCTCGCCGCTTCCAGGGTATCCAAGGCATGCTGGAGACGATGGGCGCCGAGATTGCCGTAGACGCTTTTGAGGGCGTGGGCTTCATGCGCGAGGTTGCCCAGATCCGCCGCACGACCAAAAGACCCGATCAGGCCGAGCCGCTCGCCATCGCCGGCCACGCAGGTGCGCAGCAGGGCCGCGAGCTTTGCCGGCGGCATCATGCGGGCCAACAGATCGAGACGCTTCCCATCGAGAAGCGCGGAGATTTCCTCGCCACCGCCATCGTGCACGCTATCGGGCTTGGCTGCGGTGCCGGCACCCAGCCAATGCGCGACCGTGTCGAGAAAGGCCGAGGCGTTGAACGGTTTGGACACATAATCGTCCATGCCGGCCGCCAGACAAACCTCCTG
>JAXDMU010000045.1:0-4144 GCA_034665905.1 Aliidongia sp.
GAAACAGATCCCAATTGACCGCATCGCCGAACGCCTCGTTGATCCGCACGCCGTTCTGATAGACCGCCAGACCCTGCGGCGTGCCGAGCACGGGCGAGGCTTCGAAGCCGCGATAGAGAATGTCGGGCTGGAACGGATTGTCGAGATTGTCATTGACGTTGACACTGCCGATCTGATCGCCCAGCGCACTGACCACGCTCGGCGATCCGCTGCGCGCCAGATCGTCGGCCGACAGGGTCTGCGGGTTGCCCGCCACCTTGTTGATGTCGATGCCCGTCCCCGGCAGTGCGGTCGTGCCGATCACCGTGATCGATTCCGTGTGTGTCGGATTCTCGGATGTCTGGGCCTGGGCGACGATCGAGGTTGCGGCCAGGAGCGAGAACATTGAAACGGCAGGAAAATGGCGGTAAAACATCGAATACCCGAAATTTAAAAATGCATGGGCTGCTTTATAGCAAAAATTTCCCCAATGTCTAGTACTGGGAAGTATTTATCAGTTTTCCCGTTTGATCGGGAATTTTTCCCGACATGAAAATAAAGACAAACGTACCTTGTTCATTTTGTCCCGAGCAACTTAGCCGTCGAGTGAAAGGTAGTAATGTCGCTTCGAGCCCGTCTTATGTGGTCGGTCGCCCTTGCTCTCATCGTTGGATTGGGGCTGGGCGGGGTCATGACCGTTTGGCAGGCCCGGCGATCGGTCGCGCGGGAGGTCGGTTCGGCGTTTGTCGTCGGTCAGCAAACCTTTGCCGCGGCGATCGGCGATCTTGCGTCAGCACCAGACCAGCATCTCGATGTTCACCGGGTGATCGGGGCGTTCAACGGCAATCGGCATGTCCGTGCGTCTCTGGTCGGCGCGGATGGCAATCCGGTGATAAGTTCGACGCTCGCCCCCATGAAGGCGCACGTTCCGGCGTGGTTCGTCGGCCTGATCGGTGTTCCGATGCGGGTCGAGCAGATCGATCTGCCTGCGGCGGCCGCGCCAATCCGTGCTTTCAGACTGGAGACGGACCCGCGCAACGAAGTGATCGAGGTCTGGAGTTCGATGCGGGATACCATGATCCTGATCGCGGTGCTGGCACTCTCGGCCGGGCTGTTGATCTGGGCGGCGATTACCCGCGTGCTGCGGCCGCTTGCGGCACTTTCAGCGGCTCTGAAGAGTGTCGGGGCGGGTGAGTTCACCGCGCGACTCGCCGCGGACGGGTTGCCCGAGACCCATCTGATCGCCACGGCCTTCAACCACATGGCCGAGGATCTGGCGATGACGCGGGAACGCAATTTGAGCCTCTACCGGCAATTACTGAGCGCCCAAGAGGCGGAGCGGGCCGAGATCGCACGCGATCTGCATGACGATCTGGGGCCGCTGCTGCTCGCCATCAATATCGACGTCGCGGGCATCGAAGGCCCGATCGCGAGCGATAACGCGACGGCCATTCCAGCCTCGCTCCAGCGCATCGGCGAGACAGTCGGCCAGGCACAACGACAGATTCGCGGCCTGGTCAATCGGCTGCGCCCGATCGGGCTGGCGGAATTCGGCTTGCGTAGGGCGCTGGAGACTCTGCTGGAGTTCTGGCAGCGCCGCAATTCCGGCATTGCCTTTACGCTCGATCTTGCCGGAGAGTTCGACAGCTTCGGCGAGTTGGTCGATATCACCGCGTTCCGGGTCGTGCAGGAAGCGCTGAACAATGCGCTGCGCCATGGCAAGCCCGGCCGTATCGCGATTTCTCTGCGCCTTGATGTGCCCTCCCCGGGTGAAATTACCCTGCAAATCGCCGATGATGGTGCGGGCGGCGACGGGGCCACCCCCGGCTTCGGCCTGACCGGCATGCGCGAACGTGTCGAAGCGGCCGGCGGCCGGCTGATCGTCGCTGCCGAACCGGGGCAGGGCTTCACCGTGACAGTCGTCTTGCCGTTGTCCGACAGCCGGGCCGTGCCGGCGCCGCGAACCGGGATTGTGCGATGAAGGTGCTGATTGTCGATGACCATGCTGTGGTGCGGTCGGGTTTGCAGCGATTGCTGCAAACCGCCCCGGATATCGAGGTGATCGAGGCTTCGGACAGCATGCAGGCCCGCGACATATTCGACGCCCAGCATCCCGATGTCGTCGTCATCGATATCAATTTGCCGGGCATCAGCGGACTCGACCTGCTGCGTCAGTTGACAGCACGCGAACCGGGCATCCGTGCTTTGATCTTCAGCATGCATGTCGAACCGCTTTATGCCACCCAAGCGCTGAAAGCGGGCGCGCTTGGCTATGTCAGCAAGACCGCCCCGCCGAACGAGATCGTGCAGGCCATTCGCTGCGTATCGGAAGGGATGATTTATATCGAGCATCAGATCGCCCAGGAGATGGCGCTTTCAAGCATTCCCCGCATCGGTGCCGCCGAGGCTTCGCCGGTTCTCTCGACCCGCGAGGCCGAACTTCTGCGGCTGCTGGGCGAGGGGCGCAGCCTGCTCGAAATGGCCGAAGCGGTCGGCGTCAGCTATAAGACGGTGGCGAATAGCCTGAGCCTATTGAAAGCCCGCCTGGGGGTCTCGACCACGTCCGAACTGGTCCGGATCGCGATCAAAGGCGGTTACGCTCCTTAACCAAGAGGGCCTGCCGGCGGCCGTACGTACAATCACGAAACTGTGTTTCTAATTTGCCATTTCACCGCGACTCCTTGATACTACGGCGGTTGAAAGCCAATGAGGAGCAGGATTGTGACGATTTCGCGGAGAACATTTATGGGGAGCGCGACGGCTGCGGGACTCGTGGGATTCGACACGGGGTTCGGATCGGCTTTCGCGCAGGGTGCAAGGCATCGACTCAAATTTGCCGATGACGTTCCGTCATATCATCCGCTCAGCATTCATGTTCGAAGTGCCAACAAGCGAATCCTGAACGAAAGTGGCGGACTGATCGACATCCGAATGTTCACCGACAGCCGGATGGGCAACGATCAGCTCATGCTGAAGGAAGTGCGCGGCGGGACGATCGACTTCCTGATGCTGCCGCCTCTGGCCCTGGCGCGACAGGCCCCGGTCGCCGCGATCAGTGCGGTCGGTTTCGCATTTCATGACTATAAGGCGGTGTGGGCCGCCATGGATGGCGCGCTGGGCGCCTTGGTCCGCGGCGCCGCCGAACGGCTTGGCCTGCATGTTTTCGACAAGATGTGGGACAACGGCTATCATCAAGTGACCAGCGGCAGCCACCCGATTACGGCACCGCAGGATTTGAAGCAGTTCAAGATCCAGGTGACCGATAACGCGATGAGTGCGCCGATGTTCAAGGCACTCGGCGCCGAACCGGCCGCGGTCGATGCCGGCGATGTCTACGGTGCATTGGAAGCGAACAAGCTCGACGGCGAGGAAGGGTCACTGCCCGATCTCGCCTCGGCGAAGCTTTACGAAGTTCAGAAATATTGCTCGCTGACCTCCCATATGTGGGACGGTTTCTGGCTCGTAGCCAACAGCGCAAGCTGGAAAAGCTTGCCACCCAAATTGCAGGAGATCCTGGCCCGCAATTACGATATGGCGGCCGTCGCCTATCGGGCGGATCTGGAAGCGCTCAACGCCACCACCACCGACGATCTGACGGCGAAAGGCATGGTTTTCAACAAGACCGAACCGAAGCCGTTCCGCGAAGCGCTGATCAAGGCCGGGTATTATTCGGAAATGAAGACAAAATTCGATGCCAAGGCGTGGACCACGCTGGAGAAATATTCCGGTCCACTGCGCTGAGCCCCGCCGCCACGGCGCTTCTCGTTTGCGATTTCCCCGTGTGTCTTCGATAGTAGGAAAAACAAGCGCGCGGGGATGCCGCCGAGTTCACGCTGAAGCTGGGCAACAACACGGTCGACGACCATCCGCAAAGCATCCACGCCTCGGCCGCTGTTTCGTGCTGGCGCTGAAGGCCGGGCCGGTGAAGGTGGCGCCGAATGGGAACGATGGGACGGTCTGGTCTTCGCATGGCACTATTTCAGTCTTCGCACGTTGAATTGTACGACGGAGTCATTCAATCTCGCCAGATATCCGATCAGAGATGTTTCGATTACGATGGTGTTTTTACCATTATCTCGCGGATTGATATTGACGTAATTCAAGGCGCCCCAAACCTGTCCATTGTCTAAAACGAATTTCGGCTTACCGTCCGGATCAATGACTC
>JAXDMU010000046.1:0-5269 GCA_034665905.1 Aliidongia sp.
GATAGCCGAATGCCGCCAGCGGATGCTGGGGAAGGGCGCGCAGCGCGAATTCGGCGGCAACGCGTTCGCGCGACCAATCGGCGATCGGATCGATTTTGACGATGCCGTCGCCAGCCTCGATACGCGGAATGAAATGCCGCAACGCACCGTGATAGCGCTTGCGGCCGGAAATCAGCGCATCCACCCCCTGAAGTGCTGCCAGCATGGGCTCGACCTTACGCAGCGAGCAACAGGCGTCGGGATCATAGCGCCAGAGTTCGCCTTCGGGATCGCGATCGGCCAGCGCGGCACGGTCGGGACCAACCCGTCGGACATTGGTCAGGCCCAGTCGGGTTTCGATCTGTGAAATATACGAGATTGTTTCGGGGAATATCTTGCCGGTATCGAGAAAGATCACTGGAATCGTCGGATCGATCTCCGCCACCACGGCCAACAGCAAAGCCGACTCGGCACCAAAACTCGACAAAACCGCGATACGCCCGGGAAACTCCGTTTCGATCATCCCGCGCAAAAGCGCGCGCGCATCCGCATCGCGGTATCGGCGCGCCAGGGTTTCCGCCCACTCTACCCCTGTTGCTGGAACATTCATCACACTCTCCGGTTCGAACGGTCGTGTGATTATAGCTCGTTCCACACGAAGAGTTTGTCAATATCAAATAATTACAAATTTATTATGTTTAATTCGAACAAAAATGGATGAGCGAGCATCCCTGTGCTCGAAAGTCAGATCATGACGCCGCGCAAGGACTGCAATGCAATCGAAGCGGGGCTGGGCGGCCTAGAGTTGGGTGGCGACGTCCACAGGTGTGCCGTTGCGAACGAGGTGAACCGCGACAACGGAACCTTCCGGCCGACTCGCCAGGACGCGCTGGATGTCGCCTTTCCGGGTCAGCGGCTCGCCATCGAGGCTGACCAAGATGTCGCCAACCGCAATGCCGGCATTGGCCGCCGCGGAACCGGGCAGCACGACCCCGACGCGGAGGCCATGGTCGGAACCGGAATCGAGTGTGGCGACGCCGACTCCGAACGTTCGCTGTTGGGTCAGGGCGATTTGCACATGGCCATCATATTTCTCGGCCGCGCCGGTCGTGGCGTCGATCCCGATGCCGATGAGGCCGCCGAGAACCAGATTGCCGAACAGCCAGCCGGCAACCTCGGAAGTATCCCTTGCATCGGCGGTCTGATACCCGGACTTGCTGCATGAGATCAGGAGGTCATGCCGCGTCTTGGAAACCTCGACCGCGCCCGGTGTGTTCGCGATGGTGCCGATCGTCTTGCCGTCCCGGTTGAGTGTGCAACTGGCATGCGTCGGGATGGTCGCGACATTGATCGTCTGCGACGTGCCTTCGATGATGGTAGCGCAGCCGGCGGTGCTCAACAGACTCACGCATGCCGAGACAAGATTGGCTCGTTTCAAGATTCTACCCCCGCTATCGACCATCGATCCGAGGCTAGCCGGCCAGCACACAGGCGGCAATGAATTTCGGGGTGACGCCTGTTCGATGCCTTCTACCAATGCCGAACCGGCCCGGTATCGACATGGACGAAATCCGAATCGTGATAATAGCCGACACCGCCGCGTTTCATCGCCATGGCCGCGTCGCGCAGCCGGGGCAGATCGCGGCCCGGCAGGCGGATATCGATTGCCTTGCCGTTCGGATGCATGCTGTGGCGGGCGACGCCGCTGGTCGTTTCGCACAACATGTCGTTGGTGGCCGGCGAGCGGAAGCCGGAAATCACTTCGAAGCGCTCGTGCGACTGCATCTTGGCGCGCAAGCCGGCCAGCAGATCCAGCAAGGCCGGATCGATCGGGTGCTCCGTGTTGGTTCGATGGTCGCGCAGCACCCGGCGAATCTCGGCCATGGCATCGGGAACATACGTTCCGTTTACCCAGTATGTTTCCGAAAAACTCTCGCCGGTGTGGATGTTGTGCAGGTTGAGATCGCGGCGCGCGGGTAACGCGGCGGCCCAGCCCGGCCGTGCCACCGCCATCGATACCGCCGTCGCCCCCAGGCCGATCAGCTTGCGTCTCGTGATCATCGTCATGTCGCCCCGCCGGAAAATCGTCCCCGGCGGCATTCATGCGGGAATGCGACGAAAATGTCACTGTATTTTGAAATATTCTAAAGCACGGTTTCGATCCCGGTCGTGACATGCCGCGGCTTGCGGAGCGCGGTCGTCAGCCGCGCGTCGCGTTGGTAGAGATCGTCCCGGAACGCCACCGTGCCATCGGCTTCGACATAGACCGACCAATAAAGCACGGCGACCGGCATCGGTGCCGGCAGGCGCATTCGGCTGGTCGCGCCGCCCTCTATGGCCTGCTCAATCGGATCGGACGTGGCATCGGCCAGCAGGCTCTGCGCCAGATCGAGCGGACGCTCCAGCCGCACGCAGCCATGGCTGAGTGCACGCGCCTCGAGCGCGAACAGCTTGTGCATCGGCGTATCGTGCAGATAGATCGAGAACGGGTTGGAAAATTCGAATTTGAGACGGCCCAGCGCATTGTGCGCGCCCGGCGACTGAATCAACTGACCGTCGCGCCATGCCATGTTTTCGCGGTCGAGATAGCCCGGATCGCGGCGCAGTTTGGGGGCGATTTCCCTGCGGATGATTGAGACGGGTACGATCCAGGGCGGGTTGATTTGGACATCGCGGATACTGCTGATCAACATCGGGGTCTGATGCTTGGCATCACCGACCACGGCGCGCATCTGCGACACAGCCTCGCCGTCGCGCAGGATGGTCACTAGCGCCGCCGCGACATTGACCTCGACCCGCGTGGGCGGCAGCAGGCGGGCGACCTCGCGCCATCGCTCCAGATTCGCCGCGATCTGGCCGACCCGTTCCGCCAGCGGGACATTGAGCGCCGCCAGACTCTGGCGACCGAGACGGCCATCGGGCGGCAAACCATGGCGGCTCTGAAAATGCTTCAGCGCGGCGAGCACGGCGCCGTCGAGCGTATCGCCCGATTCGGCGGCGACCAGTTCTGCCTCGGCCAGCAGGCGTCGCTTCAGCAGAGGAACGATGGCGGCATGCTGGCCCGGTTCGATCGCGGCATCGGGCGGCGCAATCGCCTCCCACGGCGCAAAGCCGCGATAGTGGACGAGCGCCCGCTTCAAGGCGGCATATTGCGGTTCGGCCGGCGGCAGTTGCGCCAGCCAGGATGCGAGTTCGCCCCGCTCGAGCGCCGCGCGCAACGGTGCCGCGGGATCGAACGGGGGACGAGGGAAATCGATCTGATCGGTCAGCGTCGCCGGATCGACCCAGCCCAGGCTCATGGCGCGGGCATAGGCGAGGGCCGCGTCGGTCAGCAGCAAATCGCGCTCGGCGGCATCGCGGCGGTCGGCCAAGGCCGATGCATGGAATTGTTCGGGATCGAGCCCGTCTTCGCCGAGCGACGCCAATGCCGCCTGGAGCGGGGCCGCCGCTTCGTCGGTCCACAGGCACCCGTCGCCGGTGCGATAAAACCCATGCAAGCCGTCGAGATCGAGCATTTCTGTGGCGAGCAGCGGGACGGCGGCGAGCGGATCGGTGCAGTCCCCGGCCAAGGCCGGACCTTGCAGCAGCAACGCCGCCACGATCATCCAAGGTACATGCCGTTGCATCATCTCCATCCTCCCAGCCGTGCCGCGCGCATTCTGGCGAAGCGATTGAGGCTTTCGCCCTCGTGATGGGCCCGATTAGGTCCATTTTAGCATTTATATCGTTTGGCTTGGGCGGTTTCGATTTGACGAATTAAGGGGCCGCGATCGGCGGTTTCTTGACGCCGGGCCGTGCAGCCGCGATGCTCGCACGAGAAGTCGGTGGCGAAAATAAACGAAGGGATGGAACCGATGAAGGCGCTCTTGAGCAAAACCCCCGGCGGACCGGAGACGCTGGTGCTGGCGGAAATGCCGGCGCCACAGCCGGAGCCGGGCGAGGTCGTCCTGCACGTGAAGGCGTGTGGCGTCAATTTCCCCGATGTGTTGATCATCCAAGACCTCTATCAGTTCAAGCCGCCCCGCCCCTTCGCACCGGGCAGCGAGGTCGCGGGCATCGTGACCGCAATCGGCGCCGGCGTGACGCAGTTCAAGAACGGCGACCGGGTTTTCGCCATGACCGGCTCGGGCGGCATGTCAGAGCAACTCGCGGTGTCCGCAACACGTTGCATTCTCATGCCGGACGCCATGCCGTTCGACGAAGCGGCGTCCTTCATCCTGACCTATGGCACCTCGCACCATGCGCTCAAGGACCGCGCGCAGTTACGGCCGGGCGAAACGCTGCTGGTGCTGGGTGCCGCGGGCGGTGTCGGGCTGGCGGCGATCGAATTGGGCAAGGCCGCCGGGGCGAGGGTGATCGCCGCCGTGTCCTCGGCCGAAAAGCTCGAATTCGCCAAGGCGCACGGTGCCGATGATGGTGTGATCTATCCGCGCGGGCCGTTCGACAAGGCCGGTGCCAAGGCGCTGGCCGAACTCTTCAAGCAGGCGTGCGGCCCGAACGGCGCCGATGTCGTCTATGACGCGGTCGGCGGCGATTATGCCGAGGCGGCCTTGCGCGCGATCGCCTGGGAAGGCCGCTTCCTGGTCGTGGGCTTCCCGGCCGGCATCCCGAAGATTCCGCTCAATCTGCCGCTGCTGAAAGCCTGCCAGATCATCGGCGTGTTCTGGGGCGCCTTCAGCCAGCGCGACCCGGACCGCAACCGTGCCAATAACGAGGAATTGCTGGCGTTCTACGCCAGGGGTGCGATCAAGCCGCAAATCTCCGAACGCTTCCCACTGGCGCGCGGCGCCGAGGCGATCGCCCGCCTGGCCAACCGCGAGGCGCTGGGCAAAATCGTGGTGATGATGGAGTAGCGGTTCGCTGATCTCGGCGCGCGCGATCGGCATCGACCAACGAAATCATAGCGCAAGAGCGTTGCGTACATCGGTCAGGGCGAAGTCATTGCCCTTATATAGCACGGCAGGTTCTGCACCGTGGCCAGGGCATAGCTGAACAGAGCACCACCATGCCGGGCAGCGCCAGCAGAAGGGTCCAACTGACTGGCACGGCGAACAGAATGAACAGCGAGTGATAGCCGCCCGCCGCGGTCATGGAAGCATAATAGGAAATTGCCGATTGACACGATCGGTATTTTCCTATTATGCTTCCATCGTCATAACCGATAAGGCTTTGCCGATTGTGCGGCGGGGCGGAAGAGGGGCCGATGCCGTTGTCAGAAGATCCGCCGCTGACCGAATACCAGCAGACGGTCCAGGACTTCATCGCATTGCTTCAGGCGCTGCGCGCCTGG
>JAXDMU010000047.1:0-4580 GCA_034665905.1 Aliidongia sp.
TCATCCTGATCGATGGCGAACCGGCCGGTGCGGTCATGCGGGTGCCGGCCCAGGGCGAGGCCCGCGCCAACCTGCATGCCGGCGGCACCGCGCTGAAGACCGCTCTCACCGCCCGCGAGAGAGAAATCTGCACCGCCATCGGGCCGACCTTGCGCGCGCAAGGGCTGATCTTCGTCGGCATCGATGTGATCGGCGATTATCTGACCGAGATCAACGTCACCTCGCCGACCGGGCTCCAGGAAATCAACCGCTTCGACGGGGTAAAACTGGAAGCGCAATTATGGGACGCGATCGAGCGGCGGCTGGCGGATCGGCCGCGATAAAGCGGTCAGCCCCGCTCGGCGACGAGCGCCAGGATCGTTTCGGCCGCCTTGCGGCTCGGCAGCGCGCCGCCGAGGCCGATCTGGCTCAGCGCCTGCTGGAAGACCGCCGTTTGCGCCTGCCGCGCATCTGGTTCGGTCAGCAAGGGCAGTAATGCCGCCTCCAGCCGATCGGGCGTGCAATCGCCCTGCAACAACTCGGGCACCACCCGGCGATCGACCAGCAGATTGATCAGATTGGCGAAATCGATCTTGGCCGCGCGCCGGACGGCCCAGTAGGTCGGGCCCCATAGCCGATAGCCGATCACCATCGGCACCCGCGCCATCGCCAATTCCAGCGCGACCGTGCCGGAGGCTGCGAGGGCCGCATCGCTCGCCGCAAAGGCATCGAATTTTTCCACCGGGCCACGCAGGACAAGCGGATCGCCCGGCCATTCCGTCACCGCCGCCGCGACGCGATCGGCCACGTTGGCGACGGTCGGCACGACGATTCTCAGATCCGGGAAGCGCCGCACCAGTCGCTCGACCGTCCGGCCGAAGATCGGCAGCAGTCGGCGGACCTCGCCGGCTCGGCTGCCCGGCAGCACGCACAGCACCGGTGCCGATGCGGCGATGCCGTGGGTCGCCCGAAAGCCGGCACCGTCGCCGCGCCCGGCCTCGCCCTCGACCACGGGATGACCGACATAGGTCGCCGACAACCCGACCTTTTCGAAATAGGGCGGCTCGAAAGGGAACAAGGTCAGCAGGTGATCGACCGCGCGCGCCGCCGAACGCGCGCGGTGTTCGCGCAACGCCCAGACCATCGGCGCGACATAATGGATGATTGGCGGCGGCGATTTCCCGGCCTGGCGCAGCGCTTCGCCGACGCGAAAGCAGAAGCCCGAACTGTCGATCGTAATCACGGCAGCCGGTACCAGCCGCTCGATGTCGGCCGCCGTCTCGCGCACCCGGCGCAGCAGGCGGCGCGCCGCCGGGATCAGTTCGATGAACCCCATCACCGCCAATTCGGAAATCGGCACCAGACTGTCGAGACCGAGTGCCGCCATGCATTCGCCGCCGATCCCGGCGAAGCGCGCCCGGCCATCGGTCAAGCCGCTCAAGGCCCGCATCAGGCTGGCGCCGATGACGTCGCCCGACGGTTCGCCAGCGATGAGGTAGAACAACATGGTTGTCAGACCATCCGGCCGATGACGAAGAGACCCAACCGGTCGGCCAGCGCCGTCACCGTCTCGCGCTCGATCACTAGAGTGGACCAGGCTTCGACCGCGATGCCGCGCAGGCCCGCTTCGTGCGCCGCCTCGACCGTCTGCGGCCCGATCGTCGGCAAATCGGCCCGTCGCTCCTGATCGGGTTTCTTGGCCTTGATCAGCACACCGCCGGGGCCATCACGCCGCAAGACACCGCAGCGCCGGATCAGTTGATCGGTGCCCTCGATCGCCTCGACGCCCAGCACCATACCTTGCTGGACGATCACCGCCTGCCCGATATCGAGTGCCCCAAGCGTGGCCGCAACCTCGAAGCCATGCGCAATATCGGCCAACGCCTGTTCGTCCGGCCGGTGCTGCCCGAACGGTCCGACCGGGGCGACGGCATCGTTCAGCACGCTTTCGACCCCGACCAGGGTGAAGCCTTCGCGCTCCAATTCCTTGACCACCGCCTTAAGCAGCCCGTCATCGCCCAGCGCGCGCAGCCCGATCCGCGCGAAAAATTGCGCGGCACGCCAATCCGGTCGCAAGCCGGCGATCGAGGGCCGGCGGATGCCGCCGGCCATGACCAGTTCACCGACACCGGCCTGACGCATGATTTCGAAATTCTTCGCGGCAGCGCCGAGCCGGCTCCAGACGTGATCGACGCCTTCGACCGCGGCCGGATCGGTCTCGCCTTCGAAGGCGAGAACGAAGCAGTCCCGGCCGGTTTCCCGACAATTCTCAACCAGCTTGTGCGGCAGGGTGCCGCTGCCCGCGATAATGCCGAGCTTAGGCGCCATGACCGGGCTGGACGATCCGCCGCTTGGAATCGGCACGGATGAAGCCGATGATTTCCATCATCGGTTTGAAATCGGCATAGCGCTCGGCCGTCCGTTCGACCCGCTCGGCAAAAGTGCCCTCGTCGCCGAACAGGATTTTATAGGCTTGCCGCAAGGTCTGGATTTCCGGCGCGGTGAAACCGCGGCGCTGTAAACCGCGCAAATTGAGCCCATCCAGCCGCGCCCGGTCGCCGGTGACCATTCCATAGGGAATCACGTCGTGCTCGACCCCGGTGACGCCGCCGATCATGGCCGATTGGCCGATCCGGCAGAATTGGTGCACCGCCGACAGCCCGCCGAGAAAGGCGAAATCGCCAACCGTGACATGCCCGGCGAGCGTCGCGTTGTTCGCGAATACCGTGCCGTTGCCGACCTGGCAATCATGGCCAATATGGCTGCCGAGCATGAACAGGTTGCGGTCGCCGATCCGCGTCACCATGCCGCCGCCCTCGGTGCCGGTATTGATGCTGACGCCTTCGCGGATGAGATTGTCCGCCCCGATTTCGAGGCGCGACGGCTCGCCGCGATATTTCAGATCCTGCGGTTCGAGCCCGATCGACGCAAACGGAAAGATCCGCGTGCCGGCGCCAATCTCGGTGATGCCGCCGATGACGACATGCGAAATCAGCTCGACGCGCGGCCCCAACCGGGCCTGAGGCCCGACATGGCAGAACGGCCCGATGATCACATCATCGGCGAGTTCGGCCCGAGGATCGACGATGGCGGCCGGGTGGATCTGGGCCATATGTCAGCTAGCCGGCGGATCGGCGATCATGGCGGTGTAGGTGGCCTCGGCAACCAGCACCCCATCAACCTTGGCCTCGCCGGCAAAGCGCCAGACATTGCGGCGATGCTGCTGTTTCTTGACATGGATACGCAGCTGATCGCCCGGCACGACCGGCTTGCGGAACCGCGCGCTCTCGATGCTCATGAAATAGACCATGCGCCCTTCACCCGCGATCGCCAGGGAATGGACGACGAGGCACGCCGCCGCCTGGGCCATCGCCTCGACGATCAGCACGCCGGGCATGATCGGCCGGTCGGGAAAGTGGCCCTGGAAATGCGGCTCGTTGACCGAGACGTTCTTGATCGCCACGGCGCTTTCGTGCGGCACGATCTCCGTCAGCTTCTCGATCATCAGAAAAGGATACCGGTGCGGGATGCACTGCATGATCTGATGAATATCGAGATCCGGCACCGTTTCCTTCGGTTCGGCTGCATCCATCGTTTATTTGTCCTTCTTAGTCGCAAGGCGGTCGAGAATCGCGGTCTGACGAAGCCATTGCCGCCGCGGCACCGCGGGCGTTCCGGCATAGACCGTTCCGGGTGGCACGTCGCGCATCACACCGCTCTGCGCGACCAGTTGAGCGCCCGTCCCGATCGAAAGATGGCCGGCCAATCCCACCTGTCCGCCGAGGGCGACGAAATCCCCAAGCTTGGTACTGCCCGAAACGCCGACCTGAGCCGCCAGAATGCAGCCTCGACCGAGCACCACGTTGTGACCGATCTGCACTAGATTATCAATCATCGATCCGGCGCCGATGATCGTATCCGGCCCGGCCCCGCGATCGATCGTGGAATTGGCGCCGATCTCGACATCGTTGCCGATCAGTACGCGGCCGAGTTGCGGAATCTTGACATGGCCCGCGGGGTCCGGCGCAAAGCCGAAACCATCCTGGCCGATCCGCACGCCGGGAAACAGCCTGACGCGATCGCCCAGCACGCAATGGCTGAGGGTGACGTTCGCACCGATGACGCAATCGCGGCCGATCACGACACCGGGGCCGATCACGCAATTATGGCCGATCTCGGTCTCCGCACCGATTTCGGCACCCGCCTCGACCACCACGTGGTGACCGATCGATACGGCCGGCCCCAACAGCGCCGAGGAATCAATGACGGCACTCGCCGCGATCCCGACCGGTCGGCGCGGCGCGGGATGGAAGCGGGCCGCCGCGCGGGCGAAAGACAAATAGGGATTGGCAGACAGAAGGAGTGTCATGGCTGCCGGCGCGCGCGCCGCGGCGGCAGGGTGAACGAAGGCCGCACCGGCAGCGGAGCAAGCCAGCATTTCAGCATATTTGACGTTGCTGAAGAAGCTTAGATGATGCGGTCCCGCCGCTTCCAGCGGGGCAACATCGTCCAGGCGCAAAGCGGCATTCGCCGCACCGCCGATCTCGGCGCCGGTCGCGGCGGCGAGATCGCCAACGGTAAACGGTCCAGCCGCCCGGAAG
>JAXDMU010000048.1:0-3161 GCA_034665905.1 Aliidongia sp.
GCTTTCGGCCCGACCACCACGCGGTTGGTCTCCGGCTCCAGCCGTACCACGAAGAGCGGTTCGGCTTGGCCGCCCAGCGTCAGGCCGCGGCGCTGGCCGACCGTGAAATTGATGATGCCGTCATGCCGACCGAGTACCGCACCCGATAGATCGACAATCTCGCCCGGATCGAGTGCGCCGGGCCGCAGCTTTTCCACGAGCCTTGCGTAGCTGCCGGTCGGCACGAAGCAGATATCCTGGCTGTCCGGCTTGTCGGCGATGGCGAGGCCCAGGCGTTCGGCCACGCGCCGTGTCTCGGTCTTGGGCATGCCACCCAGCGGAAAGCGCAGGAAATCCAGTTGGTCGCGCGTGGTGGCGAACAGGAAATAGCTCTGATCGCGTGTTGGATCGGCCGCGCGGTGCAATTCGGCCCCGGCCGGGCCGGCGATGCGGCGGGCGTAATGCCCGGTCGCCAGCGCTGCTGCGCCCAGGTCGCGCGCGGTTTCCAGAAGGTCGGTGAATTTGACCGTCTGGTTGCAGCGTACGCACGGGATCGGCGTCTCGCCGCGCAAATACGTATCGGCGAAATCGTCGATCACCGCGGCGCGAAAGCGCGTTTCGTAATCCAGCACGTAATGTGGAATGCCCAGGCGTTCGGCCACCCGCGCGGCATCCTGAATATCCTGACCGGCACAGCACGCGCCCTTCTTGCCGACCGCCTGACCGTAATCATAAAGCTGGAGTGTCACGCCCACCACGTCGTAGCCGGCTTCCTTGAGCAATGCCGCCGTCACCGCCGAATCGACGCCGCCCGACATGCCGACGACGATGCGGGTCGCCGCATTCGCCGGATCGAAGCCGAGCGGGTCCATCATCGCTCAGCCATTCAGCATATTGCGCGTCGCGGGCGGCAGCCGGACGGTCAGCCCGTCGAGTTCGTCGCACATGACGATCTGGCAGCCGAGTCGCGAGGTCTTGGTCAGGCCGAAGGCCAGATCGAGCATGTCTTCCTCATCCTCGCTCGGCTCCTTCAGCGTCTCGTACCAGGTCGGATCGATGATGACATGGCAGGTCGAGCAGGCGAGCGAGCCTTCGCAAGCACCTTCGAGATCGATGCCGTGCTTGTGGGCGATTTCCAGCACGCTCAGCCCGTTCGGCGCCTCGACTTCCTGGCGGGCGCCCTTGACATCGATGAAGACCATCTTCGGCATTATCACACTCTCTTGGCAAAACGCATGCGGTACCGGCGTGCATATTCCGCACACGGCGCCGCGCGTCCAGCAAATTTTCCGGTCGGGCCGGTCAGCCCAGGGCTTCGGCGAGCAAAGCGGCACCGATCACCGCGCGCTCGGTGCCATCGAAGCCGTCGAGCACAGCGAGATCGGCCGCGACCGCCGCCGCGATGCCCGGTGCGATCACGCCTCGAACCGCGCCCTCGGAGGCGATCAAGGCCGGCACCTCATCGAGATGGCGGGCGAGGGAACCACCGACCAGCCGCACCACGCCGTCCGCCACCTCAAGCCGCGCCAGTGCAAGCCCGGCCGAGACAGGGGCCAGATGCAGATACGCCCCGTCTTTCTTGCGGTCGAGTCCGCCGCCCATCGCCACCGCCACGGAAAATTCCGCAAGACGCAGCACCGGAATGCCGCCGGTCTCGACCGCCTGCATCAGGCTGAGGCGGAGGCCCGCGGTGGAATCGAGCGGCACCACGACCACCGCGCCGACGATCGGCCGGCCGGTCAGCCGCACGACATGCCGCCCGGCAGTCGCGACCAGCAGCGCGATTCGATCGGCGATGCCGGCGCCGCGCGCATCGGCAGCGTCGGGCTGGGTCAAGGCGTCGAGGCCGATCGCGGTCGCGTCCGCAAGGCCGGGCTGCCCGGCCACCAGCGTGCCAGCGTCGTCATATCCGGCCAACGCCGGCAGGAAATCGAGGCCGCCTTCGGTGTTCCGGATGACTTCGACATTGCCGCCGACCGAGGCGGCCAGACGCAGCCCGCTGTCGGTCAGCTCCAACCCGATCGCGAGGCCGGCATCCGCAAGCTCACCGCTTCGCTCGCCCGGTTCCTCGATCTGCACCAGTTCCATGGGGGGCGGGACCTTAGACGTGGAAGGATTCGCCGCAGCCGCACCGGCCTTTTTCATTGGGGTTCTTGAAGGTGAAGCCGGCTTGCAGCTTGTCTTCGACGTAATCCATCTCGGTGCCGATCAGAAACATCGTCGCTTTCGGGTCGATCAGGATGGTGACACCCTTATCCTGCACCACCTCGTCGAACTTGCCTTTTTCATCGGCATATTCGATCGTGTAGCTCATTCCCGAGCAGCCGCGCGAGCGCACACCGACGCGGATGCCGATCGAAGGCTTCTCGCGTCGACCCAGCAAATCCCGCACGCGATCGGCCGCCGCGTCCGTCACACTCATCGCCTGGAACCGCGCCATTTCTGCCTGCTCCCGATCCATCTTCACCCCGCAGCGTACCGGCAGCGCGGCTTGTTCGCAACAACCGCTATGTGGCGTCGGACCTGCGCCGCGGCAAGGGCGCCGCCGGGTTGGCCGCGCTCTGGCCTGCGTCGCCCTGGCGGCGGTCGCGCTGACGCTTTCGGCCTGCGCCACCTGTTTCGATGACAATTCGCAACCGGCCTGTCCGCGGCCGGCGCCGCTGGTCCTGACTCAGGACGGACCGTTCAATGGCGGCGGCAACGGCATGTAGGGTCGCTCACTTGGGCCGAGAAGGCCCCGATCGACGGCCCGCCGGGAAAAACCGGTTTCAGCCGGTAACAGGCGAAGCATCCGGCCGAGGCCCGGTGCCCCGATTCGGCGCTCGAGCGTGCGGCGCCCTGGTGCCGCTGCGGCCGTCGTGGCGACGAACAGGCAATTGAGGCCGATCGTCCGCGCGGTCCCGGCCAGCGCCAGCGCGGCAGCCCGTGCCCACGCCGAGAATCACCACTTCCGCCGGCCGCAACAGGCGCAGCAAGGTCGGCACGACGATGGCGGCATCGAACGGCGCCTGCTACCGCCCGGATCATCGCCGCCTCTTGCAAATCATGCCCGATGCTCCCGCCTGCCGACCGATCCAGCCTCCTCTTCGCATGCGTAACGACATCCGGACAATGGCATCGTTGCCGCCCGGATTGATCGGCCGTCCATTTGCGCCATTGCGGAACGGCCCGACAGCGGGGCA